>NZ_JBNPNG010000006.1:0-108872 GCF_050314535.1 Collinsella sp. SGI.095 | reverse complement strand
CAAAAAAGCCCCGTCCCAAAAAGACTGGGTATTGGGCGTTGACAGTTGGCGAGCCGTAGGTAAAATAACAACTTGTCCTGGGGACGTAGCTCAGTTGGGAGAGCGCTGCCGTCGCATGGCAGAGGCCGAGGGTTCGACTCCCTTCGTCTCCACCCTTGGATTTGATAAGCCGCTGACATTGTGTCGGCGGCTTTTTTTGAAAGAAAGGGCTGCACCATGGCCGAGCTTGATTCCCAACCATTGTCCGACGAGGAGCGCGCCGAGTTGGAAGAGCTCCGCGCTGAGAAGGCCCGCCGCGAGGCCCAGGAAGAGGCCCGTCGCGAGCGTGAGGAGCTGGCCGCCCTGCGTGCCGAGCATGCGAAGGCCGAGGAGGCTGCCGCGAGCGCCGCATCCGAGCGCAAGCCCGCGCCCGCGCCCAGGCCCGCTGCTGCGAAGCCTGCGCCTGCTGCACCCAAGCCTCAGCCTAAAAAAGCCGCTCGTCCCAAGCCCGTCGATTCCAAGCCGAGCCGTGACGAGATGACGTTTGCCCAGCGCATGGTCACTTCCAAGGAGCCCACGGCCGAGGGCGAGATCCCCGGTATGGCTCCGGCTCAAAAGATCATCATCGCGCTCGCCTTGGTCGCGTTTGTCGTCTTTATGGGCTACACGATCATGACCAGCATGGGCCTGCTCTAACCGATTTGCATCGGGCGTCATGTCCGCATGCTCTGCTCTCGTCCAACCCTCAACCTCTGCACAACGCATCCGAAAGGTCGCCCCATGGCTTTGACCGACATCTCGCATCCCACCGACATCGCAATGCTCACCGATCTGTACGAGCTCACTATGGCCCAGGGCCTGTGGGAGAGCGGCAAGGCCAATGAGCAGGGCTGTTTTACGGCGTTTTACCGTGACCATCCGTTTGGCAGCGCCTACGCCGTTATGTGCGGCACCGCCGAGCTGCCCGAGCTGGTCGAAAACCTTCGCTTTACGCCCGAGGATATCGACTACCTCGCATCGCTCCAGGCCCCGGCCGGCGGCGCGATGTTCAAGCCCGAATTCCTCGACTACCTGCGCGATTTTCGTGCGCATGTAAACATCGACGCCGTCCCCGAGGGCGAGCTCGTCTTTCCGCGCGAGCCCATGGTGCGCGTCACCGGCCCCGCGCTGGAGTGCCAGCTGCTCGAGACGGCGCTGCTCAACATTGTCGGCTTCCAGACGCTTGTCGCCACCAAGACGGCGCGCGTGGTGTTGGCGGCGGACGGCCGTCCCGTGGCCGAGTTTGGCCTGCGCCGCGCCCAGGGTCCCGATGGCGGTCTGGCCGTCGCGCGCGCGAGCTACGTTGCCGGCTGTTCCTCTACGTCCAATGTGCTTGCCGGTCGCCGCTACGGTATTCCCGTCTTTGGCACGCATGCGCACAGCTGGGTGATGAGCTTCGATTCCGAGCTCGAGGCTTTCCGTGCCTTTGCCAAGTCGAGCCCCAAGAACTGCACGCTGCTCATTGACACTTACGACGTGCGCGAGGGCTGCGAGCATGCCATTACGGTTGCCAAGGAGATGGAGGCGGTGGGCGAGCGTCTGTCGGCCATTCGCATCGACTCAGGCGACCTCGCCAAGCTGTCCAAGTATGTCCGCGGCCGTTTTGATGCCGAGGGCTTGCCCTATGTGGGGATCTCGGTTTCCAACGATCTGGATGAATACACGATTCAGTCGCTGCTCGACCAGGGCGCGCCCATCGACAGCTTTGGCGTGGGTACTAAGCTCGCGACCTGCTACGACCAACCGGCACTGGGCGGCGTGTACAAGCTTTCCGCCCGCCGTGCGAGCGAGGCGGACCCGTGGACTCCGGTGGTCAAGCTCTCCGAGCAGCCCTACAAGCGCACGATTCCAGGCGTGCAGCGCGTGCGCCGCTATTACGACGGCTTTGGCGGCCCGGTCTGCGACATGATCTATGACGAGGACCATCTGGCGGGGGAGGGCGCCGCGCGCGGCAATACCCTCGTGGCCGTGAACGATGCCGCTCTAGTGACCGACGTGTCCGAGCTTGAGTATCGCGAGCTGCTGGCGCCGATCGTGCGCGATGGCAGTGCTGTTGCCCCGCGCGAGAGCATCGAGGCCGCACGCGAGCGTTGCGCTTGGGCGCTGGACCATCTGGATCCGGTCTACAAGCGCTTCCTGTACCCGCAGACCTATGTGGTGGGCATGGAGCAGGGCCTGGCGCAGGTGCGCGACGACCTCGTGCGCAAGAACATGGCCGCGGCTTCTGCTTTCCCCTGGGCTCGCTAATTTTGTTGGGTGTAGGGTGGAATTACGTTCCCTCGGCCGTCAGCTCGCCCGAACCCTCAACAGTTGATTGGTTTGACGTATGACGACTTCTTATAAAACGATGGTGGTAAAGATCGGTTCGTCCACGGTGGTGGGCGCCGATGGCAAGGTCAACCGCGCCTTTATCGGCGGGCTTGCCGATCAGGCTGCTGCCCTGCGCAAACTCGGCTGGCGTCTGGTCGTGGTGAGTTCGGGCGCCATTGCCTGTGGCTATCCCGTGCTGGGCTTTGACCGCAAACCGGTCGGTGACCTGCCGAGCCTGCAGGCCTGCGCCTCGGCCGGTCAGTGCATCATCTCGTCGGCCTACGACGAGGAGTTCCATGCGCGCGACCTGCTCACCTCGCTCGTGCTGCTCACGCGTCACGACACGGCCCGTCGCACGTCCTATCTGCACGCGCGCGACGCGCTGCTGCGTCTGGTGGAACTGAGCGTGGTGCCGGTCGTCAACGAGAACGACACCGTTACCGTCGACGAGATCAAGTTTGGCGACAACGACACGCTGGCGGCGCTTGTGGGCTGCCTGGTTTCTGCCGACCTGTGCGTGACGCTCTCGGACATCGATGGCCTCTATACCGCCAATCCGCACGAGGACCCCACGGCCGAGTTCGTCCCAGTCGTGCATAGGATCGATGCCAAGATCATTGCCTCGGCGGGCGATTCTTCCACATCGGTTGGCACAGGCGGCATGATTACCAAGATCCGCGCGAGCCGCATCCTGATGACGGCGGGCATTCAGAGCGTGATTTGCTCGGGCGAGGAGCCCGATGCGCTCGTGCGCCTTGCCCGCGGCGAGAGCGTGGGTACGCTGTTCGATCCTCCGGCGGAGCGCCTGGACATTGCGCCCCGCAAGCTGTGGATTGCACTGGGCGACAAGGCGCATGGCTCGGTGACGGTCGATGACGGCGCCGCGAAGGCGCTGGTCAGCCGCGGTTCTTCCCTGCTTGCGGTGGGTATTCGCGAGGTCGATGGCACGTTTGCCGAGGGCGATGTGCTCGACGTGTGCGACCCGAGCGGTATGGTTGTCGCCCGCGGTATCGCCGAGGCCGATTCGGACGTGCTGGAGCTTGCAGCCGGACGCCGCCAGGACCAGATTGCCGGCAACCGCTTGCTGGCAGACTTGGCCGAGAAGCCCGCGATCCACCGAGACAACTTGATCGTCTTTGCATAAAGAAAGACAGCGCTGCGGATCGTTTCCCGCAGCGCTGTCTTTCTCGTGCCGGCACTTGGGGGCGTTTCTTATGTGCCGGCAGGTGGGGACACTCCTTTGCTAGAAGATCTGGCGCAGGTCTCCGCGGTTGAGGGCCTCGTCGAAGAGGTGCTTGAACACCACGCTGCCGTGCAGGCCGTCGTGCTCGAACTCGTTGGTCACCCAGGCGTGTGAGTTGCCCACGCGGCTGAGCGTGTCGAGCTGCAGGCCCGAATCCACGTACATGTCGTCGAAATACACCGCGGCTTGGAGCGGCACCTCGTTGCAGGCCAGGCGCTGCGGGTCGTAGATCTTGTCCCAGCTGGTGTCTTCCATCAGCAGGTCCATGGCGGGCTTGAAGGGCTTGAGCTCGGGCATCTGCTCAAACATCCACGGGAACATGGCCTCGCCGGTAAACATGAGTGGGCGCGCGAGGGTGTCGAACTCGGCACGATGGGCCTTTTCCTCGGCGGCTGCCCAGCCAATGGGCATCGTGTCGCCATCGGCGTAGATGAACTCCTGTAGCGTCCAGTACAGCGGATTCGTGCGCGTGTTGGTGCGCTCGTAGGCGCGCATCAAAAAGCTGTCTGATACCGAGGAGCCGCAACTCAGCGTACCGTCGCCATTAACAAACGCGTGGTCGATAATCCAGTGCATGCGCTCAAAGCTCGGCTTCATGCCAAAGTCGCTGCCCATGAGCTGCAGGCGCTCGACCGTCATCGGCGAGCCGTCGGGCAGTACGGGCTTTTGCTCCTCGAGGGCATCTGCCAGGGCCGCCACGCGCTCGACGTCGGCGGGGTACCGGTCGTAATACTGCTGAGTCTTGGCCGCCATACGCGGGAAGGTGTGCGCGTAGACCTCGCTGGCACTCGCCGGTACGTGCGGAATGCCACCGCAGGTAAAGCTCGCCGCCACGCCCTCGGGGAAGAGCGACAGATAGCTCAACGTCAAAAAGCCACCGTAGCTCTGGCCGAGTGTGACCCAGGGCTTGCCGCCAAAGCCCACCAGGCGCAGGTACTCAAAGTCGCGCACGATGGAGCTGGCGAGGTGGCGCTTGAGAAAATCCGCCTGCGAGCGGGCCGCATCGGAGCCTGCCGCCTCGGCGCGCTCGCCCAGTGCGGCAATCGTGCGCCCGTCTACACAGCTGCTGCGCCCGGTACCGCGCTGGTCGGGCAGGACGACGCGGAAGTGCTTGACGGCCTCCTCGATCCAGCCGTCGCTTGTGGGCGACAGCGGACGCGGGCTCTCGCCGCCGGGGCCGCCCTGCAAAAAGAGGAGGAGTGGCAGGTCGTCGTTGATACGGTCGGGAGCGCAAACCACGCGGTAGAAAAGCTTGATGCTCTCGGGTGCGCCGGCGATGGGCGCCGGCATGGCGCCGCGGCGCATGGTGCTGCCGAAGGCCAAAAGCATTGGCTCCAGGCCGCGCCAATCCAAGGGGACGTCGATGCTGTGGTCCTCGACATAGAGGCCGGGGACGTGGTACGAAGTGATGAGGGCCATGCGGTACTTCCGTTCGTTGCGGTGTTTCGGGTTGACCAATTCTACCGCCATGCGCGAGGGCATGCACAAATCGGCTACCATGGTTGGCAAACTACTAAGAGAAAGGGCCGTCCATGTCGGTCGATATAGCCACGTATGTCTACGATCTTGCCGTTGCCGCCAAGGCAGCGTCAGCCTCGCTTGCCACGGCGAGCGACGAGCAGCGCCAGGAGGCCGTGCGCGCCATGGCCGCGGCGCTGCGCGATGGCGTCGATTCCATCGTCGCCGCCAACGAGCTCGATATGTCCGCTGCGCGCGATGCGGGCACCTCGGCGGGGCTCCTCGACCGTCTGCTGCTGACGCCCGAGCGCGTCGAGGGCATGGCCGCCGGCTTGGAGAAGCTCGCTGAGCTGCCCGATCCTGTCGGCCGCGTGCTCGACCACCGCGTACTTGCAAGTGGTGTGGACCTCACCCGCGTGAGCGTGCCGCTGGGCCTGGTCGCCATGGTCTATGAGGCGCGTCCCAACGTGACGGCCGATGCCGCGGGCATCTGCATCCGCACCGGCAACGCCTGTATTCTGCGCGGCGGTTCGCTGGCCTATCACTCGTGCGCCATGATTGCCGAACTGCTGGCCGATGCGCTCGAGGCCAAGGGTTTCCCGCGCGAGGCTATCTCGATGATCGAGTCCACCGATCGCGAGGCCACCGGCGAGCTCATGAAGCTTCGCGGCATCGTCGACGTGCTTATTCCGCGTGGCGGTGCGGGCCTGATCCAGCGCTGCGTGCGCGAGTCGCTTGTGCCGGTTATCGAGACGGGCACGGGAAACTGCCACATCTACGTGCATGAGTCGGCCGACTTTGATAAAGCGCTCAACATTATCGTCAATGCTAAGACCCAGCGCGTGGGTGTGTGCAACGCCGCCGAGTCGCTGCTTGTGGACCGCGTCGTGGCAGATTCGTTTTTGCCGGCGGTCGTGGCCGTGCTGCACGACCACGGCGTGCTGATTCACGGCGACGGGGCCGCGTGTGCCGCATGCGCCGCCGCCGGTCTTGCCGAGGGCGATGACTACGTGGTCGCGACCGAGGAGGACTGGGGCCGCGAGTACCTGGCGCTCGAGATGAGCGTAAAGGTCGTGGCGAACGAGGACGAGGCCATCGCGCACATCAACCGCTATGGCACTATGCATTCCGAGGCCATCATCGCCGAGGACGCGGACGCCTGCGAGCGCTTTTTGGATGAGATCGATGCCTCGGCCGTGTATGCCAACGCCAGCACGCGCTTTACCGACGGCGGCGAGTTTGGCCTGGGCGCCGAGATCGGCATCTCGACCCAAAAGCTCCACGCCCGCGGCCCCTTTGCCGCCGAGGCCCTCACCACCTACAAATACAAGCTCCGCGGCACCGGCCAGGTCCGCCCCTAAACCTACCAAAAAGGGACAGGTTTATTTTGGCAGGTTTTATCTGCGGTTTTGCCGGGCGACGCGTTCGCCCGGCTTTTTTCTCCGTATGCCTTTTCTGCCTTTCGGCTTGAGCCGCGGCGATATACGATAGTGACACCGTGTCTTAGCACCGACTCACCTGGAGGTATTGCCATGTCTCAGACGCTTTCCGCCGGAATCACCCGTGACCGCGCGTTCGAACTGCTCAACGAGCACAACAAAGATCCGTTCCACATCACCCATGGTGAGACGGTCGAGGGCACCATGCGCTACTTTGCGCGCGAGTTCGACCCCGAGAACGAGGAGTTTTGGGGCATCGTCGGACTGCTGCACGACTTGGATTGGGAGGAGCATGAGGACGACCCCGTGAACCACACCATCTATGCGGCCGAAATCCTCGAGGGCGAGGGCGCATCGCCCGAGCTCATCCGCGCCATCCAGACGCATACCTCGGACTTCAACACCTCGCTGCCCAAGCCCGAGCTGCAGATGGAAAAGATCCTGTTTGCCTGCGACGAACTTACCGGCCTGATTGGGGCTGCCGTGATCATGCGTCCGAGCAAGAGCGTCATGGACTTTACGACCAAGTCGCTCAAGAAGAAGTTCAAGGACAAGCGCTTTGCCGCCGGCTGCTCGCGCGACGTGATTTCGCAGGGCGCCGAGATGCTGGGCTGGGAGCTCCCCGAGCTTTTCGACCGCACCATCGCGGCCATGCAGTCCTTCGCGCCCGACCGCGACACCTTCCAGGCTTAACCTGCCAAAAAGGGACAGGTTTATTTTGGTAGGTTTTATCTGGGAAAACGCTCCCGTTGAACGTTATTCAGCGGAAGCGTTTTCTGTTTGACCTGGTGACGTTGGCGAATGGCGGCGCCTCGCGGCAGGTGGCTGCGCTTCGCCGTACCCGTAACTCGGCAAACGCGACGTTAGGACGCGTTCTTGATAATCCATGTTCCGAGTCCTGTCAGCAGCTGAACTTGCTTAACGGTTAGCCCTTGTTTTCGAAGCGCGAGAATCGCCTCATTGCGAAGTGGCTTGGAGACGGATTTGAGTTCCGTCGGAGTGCATCCTGCGACACTCTGCACGATTGCCGTGCCAAATGAATATGGTTTCCCATAAGGCACCAAGCGATAAGCTCGATATTGTGTTTGGGGAGGATTGCATCGAGGATCTGAAGCATGGCGATTCGGTCCTCGGCATCGTCAAACAGCAATTGCCCTCCGTTTCCACGCAACGTGACGTGGAAATAACCGGTTGGTGACTTTGAACGAGGTTTTCTCGGCATGGCCCCTCCTTTAGCTTGGATGGGCTGAAGATACCTCATTCGGAGGCTTCGGTTGTCGAGATTCAGTTTACCGACTATAGCTGCTACCTGCCGAAATGTTATTGCGTTTTCAAATTGATGCTTTTTAATGGTAATTGAGCAAGACGGGTGCGCTTGTTGCGGATACGGGCGTTGGTTGCGTCGATCTGGACGGCCCTCGCGTGATGTCATCACAAATGGGCTTCACGCATTTTCGCGGCGATAGAAAAATGGCCGGGGCTTACAAACAAAACGGAGCACCCGACCATTTACCAATTGTTTGTTGACGTTTGGCCAGATAAAACCTGCCAAAATAAACCTGTCCCTTTTTGGCAGGTTAGTTGAGGGCGGCTTGGGCTAGGCGGGCTTCGGCGTCTTCCTCGGTGACGCCCAGGGCCACGGCAATCTCCTCGATGGAGCGGCGCTTGGCTTCCTTGAGTACGCGCATGTAATAAGAGCTGGGTTTTTTATCTGCTTCCTCGGCCTGGCGAATACGGTGCATCATTGTTTTTGCCACGCGGACCGTCTCGGGCGCACCCAGCTTGAGCTGCTGCTTAAAGTGCGTCTCCTCGAGCGAGCTGTTGCGCTCGGTAAAGGTGTCGCACTCCAGCTCGTCGTAATGGCTCAGTAGGTGCTCGGCATCTTGCTGGGAGATGGCGGCATGCAGACGGTCGGCCTGCGCCACGGGGTACATGAGGATCGTCTGCGCATGTCCCTGCTTGGTCTCGAGCAACAGCATGGGCTGCGGTGTGTCTTCCCTAAAACCGACGACGGTGCAGACTCCCTGACCCGGATGAATGACGTGTTGACCGATTGAGAACATGCTACCTCCAACTTATACGAATTTACGTATGTCTAGAATACCACGCTGACGTGCGCAAACCCTTACTTTATGCAGGAAAAGCACACAAATCCGATAGGTAAGAGTATTCGATATTCTGAGCTGCCCATGCAGATGTTTATGCATTTTCGGCGGGTGCACAACCAGCAGGCAGACCGCCATCTTTGAATGGCCTTGCGACAACTGTGGTCAATTATGTGCATATGCAATATCGATTGACTTTACCCTGCGACAGTAGTTACCGCTTGTGATAGAGTGCTGCAAACTCTGGCTTTTGCCCTACGAGTGACCAAGAGCTCGGGGGCTTTAACACAAGGAGGATCTATGCCCGAGAAGATTGAAGAGCTGGTACGCGCTGCGCTTGCTGCGGCCCAGGAGGCCGGCGACCTTTCCGCATTTGAACTTGACGATTGCGCTATCGAGCGACCGGCTGACACTTCTCATGGCGAGTGGACCTCCACCATGGCCCTGAAGTCCGCCAAGCTGGCTCACTGCGCCCCGCGCAAGATCGCCGAGGCCGTCGTTGCCCATATGCCCGAGGATCCCGCGATCGAGAAGGTCGAGATCGCCGGCCCTGGCTTCATCAACTTCTACCTCTCCGTCGCCGTCAAGAACGCCATCTTCGGCGAGGCTCGCGAGAAGGGTATGGACTTCGCTAAGTCCAACGTCGGCGGCGGCCTGAAGACCCAGATCGAGTTTGTCTCCGCCAATCCCGTCGGCCCCATGCATATTGGCCATGGCCGTTGGGCCGCTCTGGGCGACTCCCTCTGCCGTGTTATGGACCATGCCGGTTACGATATCCAGCGTGAGTTCTATATCAACGACCACGGCTCTCAGATGAACACCTTCGGCAACTCCATCAGCACACGCTATATGCAGCTTGCCGACATCATCGCCAAGCAGGGCGTGGATATCGACGAGGCTCACAAGCTGCTGATTGCCGACCGCGATGCCTTTGTTGCCGACGAGAACGACGAGCATCCCGAGACCCATCCGTATCAGGACAACTTTGCCGAGACTCTGGGCAAGGATTCCTACGGCGGCGACTACATCATCGACGAGGCCGCCGAGTTCTGGCGCACCGACGGTGACAAGTGGGTCGACGCCGATCCGCAGGAGCGTATGGAGAGCTTCCGCGAGCGCGGCTACGTAAAGATGGTCGACAACATGCGTAATCTCTGCCACGCCGTCAACTGCGATTTCGATCGTTGGTTCTCCGAGCGCTCGCTGTACGTGAAGGACACCGAGGGCGAGACCGCCGGCACCTCCGCTGTCGACCGCGCTTTCGAGAAGCTCGACAAGATGGGCTACCTCTACACCAAGGACGGCGCTCTGTGGTTCCGCTCCACCGACCTGGGCGACGACAAGGACCGCGTCCTGATCAAGTCCGACGGCGAGTACACCTACTTCGCCTCCGACGTTGCCTATCACTGGGACAAGTTCCAGCGCGTCGACCACGTCATCGACATCTGGGGCGCCGACCACCATGGCTACATCGACCGCGTCCGCTGCGTCTGCGACGCTCTTGGCTATCCCGGCAAGTTCGAGGTTCTGCTGGGCCAGCTCGTCAACCTGCTGCGCAACGGCAAGCCCGTCCGTATGTCCAAGCGCAAGGGCACCATGGTGACCCTGCAGGAGCTTGTTGACGAGGTCGGCTCCGACGCCGCCCGTTACACGCTCATCTCCAAGAGCTCCAACCAGATGGTCGACTTCGACATCGAGGCCGTTAAGAAGCGCGATAACTCCAATCCGGTCTACTACGTGCAGTACGCTCACGCTCGTGTGTGCTCCATTCTGCGCCGTGCCGCTGACGTTACGCCCGAGCAGGCTGACGAGATGGGCATGAAGGCCGTCGCCGCCAAGGCCATCGGTGAGAACGTCGACTACTCGCTGCTGACCGACCCCACCGAGCTTGCCCTTTCGCGTAAGCTCAACGAGCTCACCGACCTCATCGCCAGCTGCGCTCGCGACCGCGCCCCGTTCCGTCTGACGCACTTTGCCGAGGAGCTCGCCGGCGACTTCCACAGCTTCTATGCTGCCTGCCAGGTGCTTCCGAGCGAGGGCCGTCCCGTCGACCCCGAGCTTTCGCGCGCCCGTCTGGCCGCTTGTGACGCCGTCCGCGTGACGCTCGCCCTGGTGCTCACCCTCGTTGGCGTTTCCGCACCCGAGCAGATGTAATCTACGGGTCGTTTGACCGTGTAGGTTTGGCTTTGCTGAGCCCTATAAGCCCGATCTCCATGCGGAGGTCGGGCTTTTTGCGTTTGGCGGGGCTTTTTGGCGTGTTGGAAAATGCTACAAAAACGCAACTATACCGGTTTACGGGGCTGAATCGCTGCCTGGCGACCATAGCAACAGCAGCGAAAATAAAATCGCAGGTAGACGGCTTGCCAAATATTAAAAATGCAGGGTATGGTTGGCTTACGCCGTTCTTGCACCGTAATCCGCGATCGTTTTGAAAACGACCCCTTGGGGACGGAGGAAAACGGATCATTTTTGTCCGGTGGGAGAGCGGTGCGAAACCGTCCGCCACGAATCGGGCTTATCTACTACGTTTAGTCGCATACCCCGAACCATGCCGAAAAGTACGATATTAAAACCGCAGGTAGCGGGCTTGCGATTTTAGGAAGATCGAGGGGATGGTCAGGGGTCGCGGGTCAAACGTAGTAGATAGGCGCGTTTCGTGGCGCGGCTATTCCGGATGCCACGGCTTCACTCCTCTGGTGAGACAGAGGAAGCGCTTTTGAGGGAGAGTGTCCCTTTTGACCAGTTGTATAAGAACGTCCAATGACTAAGTTGCAGGTGGTGGCGGTTGTGTTACACTAACGCTGCGTATTTGACGTAATCATCTCGATACAGATCAATGATGCCCGTTGTGTTTTGAACGGAGCTAGACTGTTTAGCCGCCCTGAAGGTTTATGCAGGGAGCATGTGATCACAGGGCTTTAAAAGAAAGTTGAGCAAACACTGTGTCTGATCAACAGCAAGAAAATGAAATAAGCACGGCACAAACCACTCCCACTGCACCGGTTGCGTTGGACCAGATCGCGAAACCCGTACCGTCGCAGGCGTCGGTCCCCGAGACACACCAGAACGCTGCCTCGGCTTCGAGTGAGAACCCTGTTCCCGTCGCGCCTGCTACCGGGGAGGAGGCTGCGCCCGTGAAGCCCAAGCGCACGCGTCGTGTGGCCAAGCCCGCTGCGGATGGCGATGAGGCTGCAAAGCCCAAACGCCGCACCACGCGCACGACGCGTGCCAAGCGTCCGGTTTCCGCCGAGGTTTCGGCGCCGCTTTCAGATGAGGTTGCGCAGGCCCGCGCGCTTGCGCAGATCAGCGAAGCCCAGGTTGTTCGTGCTCGCCGTCGTGCCGCCGAGCGCGATGCCGCGGCTCTGACCGAACTCGCGGCTTCGTCCGCCCCCGAGGAGCCTTCGGCTCCGGCTCCCGAGCAGGTAGCAGAAAAGCCGGCTCCGCGCACGCGCCGTCGCACGGCGGCCAAGGTCCAGCAGGCTGCCGAGCAGGTTTCGTCCGATGCCGCCGAGACCCCGGTTCGCTCTGCGGCGGGGGAGGACGCTTCCTCTGCTGAGGCTGTCGTGCCTGCCGAGGCCGGCGGTGCATTTGTCGTCGATCCTGCTTTGCGCCCGCATCGCCGCGGCCGCAAGCCCAAGGCATTTGTCGAGGCGGAGAAGGCGGCCGCTGCCGCGGCTTCTGTCCAAGATGCCCCGGCGTTCGTCGAGCCTACAACGGCTGTCGTGGTTTCGGCCGAGGGTGCTGATGTTCCTGAGGTCGCTGTTTCTGCCGCTGCCGAGTCTGCCGACGTTCGTCCCGGGCGCAGCCGTCACACCGCAGCCAAACGCCCAGCTAAGGCAGAGGCGAAGTCCGGCGCCGAATCTGCGGTAGCTGAGTCTACCGAGGCGAGTGTCGACACGACTCCCGAGACGGAGGGCACCGATCGGTCGGCAGGCGAGAAGCCCAAGCGCACGCGCAAGAAATCTTCCAAGACCAAGTCTGCCGAACAGCAGGGGGATGCTGAGCAACAGCCCGAGTCCGACGCTAAGTCGGACGGCGAGACCCCGGCGACCGCCGATGCGCCCACGACGCCTGCCGTCGAGAGCGCTGAGGCCGAAGAGGGTTCCCGCCCCAACCGCCGTCAGCACAAGCGCAACGATGAGCGCAGCGAGCGCAAGGATGATCGTAACAACGACCGCCGCAGCCGTCAGCGCGACCGCAAACAGCGCAACAAGGAGCGCAACGCAGCTCCGACCGAGCCAACGCTTTCGCGCGAGGAGCTCGCGGCCATGAAGGTCGCCGAGCTGCGCGAGAAGGCCAAGGAGTTCGAGATCGAGACGACCGGCAAGAAGAAGGCCGAGCTCGTCGAAGAGATCTACACCACAGCCGCGAAGGCCGAGGGCTTCCGCGATATTAAGGGCATCCTGCAGATTCGCCCGGACAGCTCCGGCATCATCCATGCCCACGGCTACATGAAGTCCAATGACGACGCCTTCGTGCCCGCCTACCTCATCCGCTCCGCGCGTCTGCGCACGGGCGACGTGATCGAGGGCTCGCTTCGTCCCTCGCGCGGCGGCGACAAGCGTGCCGGTCTCGCCAAAATTACGACCGTCAACGGTCTTGATCCTGAGCAGGCCCGTAACCGCCCCAAGTTCGGCGATCTCACGCCGGTCTACCCCAATGAGCCGCTGCGCATGGAGCATGGCAAGGATTCCATTACCGGTCGCGCCATCGATATCGTGTCGCCGATCGGCAAGGGCCAGCGTGGCCTGATCGTGTCACCGCCCAAGGCCGGTAAGACCACGATTCTCAAGAAGATCTGCCAGTCTATCTCGATCAACAACCCCGAGGTGCACCTCATCTGCCTGCTCGTCGACGAGCGCCCCGAAGAGGTCACCGATATGCAGCGCTCCATTGAGGGCGAGGTCGTGGCCTCGACCTTCGATATGCCCGCCGACAACCATACCCGCGTGGCCGAGCTCGTCATCGAGCGCGCCAAGCGCATCGTGGAGCTGGGCGGCGACGTCGTGGTGGTGCTCGACTCCATTACGCGTCTTGCCCGTGCGTACAACCTGGCGGCGCCCGCCTCGGGCCGCATCCTTTCGGGCGGCGTCGATTCGGCGGCCCTGTATCCGCCTAAACGCTTCCTGGGTGCTGCCCGCAATATCGAAAACGGCGGCTCACTCACCATCCTTGCTTCCGCCCTTATCGATACCGGCTCCAAGATGGACGAGGTCATCTTTGAGGAGTTCAAGGGCACCGGCAACATGGAGCTCAAGCTCGATCGCGATCTGGCCGACCGCCGCATCTTCCCGGCCATCGACCCCGTTGCCTCCGGTACGCGCAACGAGGACCTGTTGGTCGACGAGCAAATGCGCCCGTTTGTCTTTGGCCTGCGTCGCATCCTCGCCGGCATGAATAACACCGAGCGCGCGGCCGCGTCGTTTATCAAGGGCCTTAAGGGCACCAATACCAACCAGGAGTTCCTGGTGCGTTCGGCAAAAAAGCACAGCGACTACGAGCAGATGTTCTAGTCCGTCCGCTGCACGCGACAGCAACCATAGACATGCCAGAAGGGCCGGGGTTTAGATCCTGGCCCTTTTCGTATAGCCGCTCGCCAACGATTATTGACCTCACGACCGGCAAGCAGCGATTTTCCCGTTTCAATTCCGCTTCGTCGCTTGCAATCCCCAAGGGGGTTTCGCATAATAGCAGTTAAGCTTCGCGACGGAAAACGCAGATGAAACGAACCTTATACCGTTGCTTTGGGGCATAGCCCCGCTTCATCTCCTCTCGCGCAGCCAACTGAATGATGCGATTTGGGTGCTGGAAGATGGGGAGAGCTCATGGCTTCTTCTGATGCAACACAACGAGCAGTCCTTGCCGGACTTTCCTGCGGGATCGGCCTTGCCGCACCCGTGGTCGTGTATGCCGCTACACTGCCGTTTTCGTCAATCAACGAGACGGTCGTCGCGGGTGCTGTTCCCTTTGCCGTGGGCGCAGTGGCCGGCGTGGGTATCTATGCTGCCTCGCTGGGTATCTCTGAGTATCGTGCGGAGCACGATGGCCGCCTGTTTGAGCCCGATGCCGTGGGCGGCGCCGCTCAGTTTAGTCGGACCTACAACGAGTTCAAGACCGCCTCTATTCCCGCGCAGCAGGAGGAGGCTGCTCCCCGGGCTGCTGCTCCTGTCACTTTGGACGAGCAGGGTCAATCCTCTTCGCTTCTCTCCGGTCTGACCGGCGCGTTTCAGCGCCGCCACGCCGATGATGGCGTTCCGACCATCGCCCGTGCCGCCAATGCCATGGACGAGGCCGATGCCTGGGCTATGATCGATAGCATGCTCGACGACGATTCGCCGGTTAGCTGCGATCCCGCTCGCTCGCGCGATGTCTACCAGGTCGCAATTGACGAGCTCACAAACGGTGAAAAGACTGGCTCCTATAACCGCGACGACATCGCTGCTGCCGCACGTGCCGTTTCGGGCTCTCATGCCGCTCCTGCGGGCAGCACTGCAGCTTTCGTGGCGCTTGTGGCCAACGCTGCCAACAATGCCGCCTATAACGGTGCTTCTTCGGCTGCGTACGACTCTGCCGCGGCGGCCGCTTCGACCGGCCAGCAGGGCGCGGCTCAGCCGGCTCCTGTCGCCGACCCCTTTGCCGATGAGCCCCTGGTTGTTGATGAGGAGACCATCGCCGCTCGTCGTGCTGCCGAAAGCTCGCTTTGGGGTGCTTCGGCCCAAATGCAGGCCGCGGAGGCGGTGCCGTACAACGCCAAGCTCGCCAGCATGCCCATCATTTCCGATGCCAAGGGTGTGGATCTCACCGATTTGGACGAGCCCGCCGCCATCACTGCCTCTATCGATGCCCAGAATCGCGTGGATACCGACAGTCTCCCCGATGCCTCCCTCGAGGAAGATATCCCCATGGCCGATTATTCGGGCCACGAGGACATGTGGGCCGCCGCTATGGCGATCATGGCCGAGGTCGCCGAGCCCGCCCCCGCGCCGATGCCCTACCCTGCGGCCTCACCTGTGTCTGTTGCTCCCGTCTATGTCGGCCGCCACAGCTCCGTGTTTCCCGAGGATACCGCGCGTATCTCGCGCGAGAGTATCGAGCGCGCCGAGGCTATCGCCGCCGGCGTTATGGAAAACCGTCGCCATGAGCGTGTCAATCAGATCCTTGAGGAAGAGATCGAGCGCCTGCAGTCCTCTACCGCCAAGCGTACGGGCCGTGCCTATTTGAGTGTTATCGAGGGCGGTACCGCCAGTTTTACGCCGCTTCGTGCCGAGGCCTAGTTCTGCATGATTAAGATCGATCGTAAGTGGGCGGTTGCGGCCTGCGTCATGGTGTTGCTGATCTGGGGCAATTCACTGGTTCCCGGCACGGGGTCCGGCTCACTGAGCTTGGCGATCATGGAGGACGTCCGCGGGTTTTTGCATAGCTTGAGCCTGCCGTATGAATGGGTAACCAACTTTGTCGTCCGCAAGTGCGCACACTTTACCGAGTATATGGTGCTCGGTGTTTTGGTGACACATGCCTTTGATATCGAGGGTCGACGCACTTTTGACAGACTGCTTCCCACGGTGGTTTTTCTGTTGCTGGTCCCCTCAATCGACGAGATGATTCAGTTATTTGTGCCGGGGCGCGCCGGTATGATCACCGACGTGATGATTGACTGCTGCGGAGCGGCTACCGGCGTCGTGCTCCGATATCTCCTCCGATCGCTTGTATGCACCAGAAAGGCCGCCTAGGACGTTTTGCTTGGTCCTAGGCGGCCTTGTGCGTTTGGGGGCCCTGCAGGGCGCGATAGCGTTGTCTGCGCGTTATACGGGCCCGGTAATACCGTGTGTCGTTGGTGCACCCTTTACTGGAGCGCCTGTGCGCCAAGGGCCAGACAGCCCATGATGCCCTGCTTACCATCGAGGCTGTTGTTGACAATGTAGGTATCGATGTCATTGACCTCGGGCGTGACGATATAGCCGTTGAGCATCTCGGCGCACTTTTTGCGGGCGAGCGGCACGATGGGGGTGTGGTCGGCCACGCCGCCGCCGATGATGATCTTTTGCGGCGCATAGCACAGCGTGTAGGTCATGAGCGCCTGTGCCAGGTAGCCTGCGAGCAGGTCCATGGCCTCCGGGTCATCGGCTATGTCTCCGGCGCTTTTGCCATCCCAGCGCTTTTTAATGCCGGGGCCAGCGATGAGGCCCTCGAGGCAGTTGTCGTGGAAAGGACAGCCGCTGTGCTCGCCGATGGTGTCGCGCGGATCGCGCGTGACCAGGATGTGGCCTGCCTCGGGATGCATCATGCCATGAACGAGCTGGCCGCCCGAGAGCACGCCGGCGCCCACACCGGTGCCGATGGTCAGATACACCACGTCGGTGAGGCCCTGGGCGCAACCAAAGGTGACCTCGCCCAGACAGGCGACGTTGACGTCGGTGTCGTAGCCACAGGGAATATTGAGCTCGTTTTGGATGGTGCCCAGCAGGTCAAAGTAGCGCCATGCCGTCTTGGGCGTCTCCAAAATCTTGCCGTATTGGGGCGAGGCAGGGTTGACTGCGGTGGGGCCAAAGGCGCCGATGCCCAGCGCGGCGATGCCCTTGTT
The DNA here is from genome assembly GCF_050314535.1 of Collinsella sp. SGI.095. NCBI lineage: Bacteria > Bacillati > Actinomycetota > Coriobacteriia > Coriobacteriales > Coriobacteriaceae > Collinsella > Collinsella sp. SGI.095. The sequence continues at coordinate 91,718 of NZ_JBNPNG010000006.1, read as the reverse complement.
TGCAAACCATGCGTTGACGGCCTCAACGGTCTCCTGCGGGGTCGTGGTTGCGATCTGCTCACGCTCCAGAACCGTACCGTCTGCATAGCCCGTGGCGCAGATCATCTTGGTGCCGCCGGCCTCGAGCGCTCCGATAAGCTGCTGCTCTGCCATAGTATTCCTCCCCCTGGGACGAGTTGCTCCGTGACTAAAGTATAGCGCTTTAAACAAATTAAGAAAGCGCTATAAAAAGAAGCCCCACAACGCGCGTGCGGTGCGGGGCTTCTTTGGGTGCTTTAGTTGCCGGGCCGTCCTTACCCGCGCGGCTTGATTTTATCGCGTAGCGACTTGAGGTTCTCCAGCGCCGCGTTAATCGTCTCGTCTCGCTTGGCAAAGTGGAGGCGAATCAGATGGTTGACGGGCTCACGGAAGAAGCTCGAGCCGGGCACGGCGCCCACGCCCACCTTAGACGCGAGGTCCTCGCAGAAGTCGAGGTCGCTGTCATAGCCAAACTCAGAGATGTCCATCATGACGTAGTAGGCGCCCTGCGGCACGTTATGCTCAAGACCAATGCTATCGAGCCCCTGACAGAACAGATCGCGCTTGGCTGTGTAGAGATCGAGGACCTCCTGGTAATAGCTGTCGTCGAAGTTGAGGGCGGTGACGACGGCTTCCTGCAGGGGAGCGGCGGCACCCACAGTGAGGAAGTCGTGGACCTTCTTGATGCGCTCGGTAATCTGGGCCGGGGCGATGGTGTAGCCCAGACGCCAGCCGGTGATGGAGTACGTCTTGGATAGCGAACTGCAGCTGATGGTGCGCTCGAACATGCCGGGCAGCGTGGCCATATAGACGTGCTCGTGGGGCGCGTAGACGATGTGCTCGTATACCTCGTCGGTGATGCAGTAGGCGTCGTACTTTTTGCAGAGATCGGCGATAAAGGTGAGCTCTTCGCGCGTAAAGACCTTACCGCAGGGATTGGAAGGGTTGCATAGGACGATGGCCTTGGGGTCGTTGTCGCGGAAGGCCGCCTCGAGTGTCTCGCGGTCAAAGTCGAATGTGGGCGGGTTGAGCGGCACGTAGATGGGCTCGGCACCCGAAAGGATCGTGTCGGCGCCGTAGTTCTCGTAGAACGGCGAGAAGATGACGACCTTGTCGCCGGGGTTGGTGACCGTCATCATGGCAGCCATCATGGCCTCGGTGGAGCCGCAAGTGACCACGATGTTCTGGTTGGGGTCGATCGGTATGCCCATAAAGTGCTCCTGTTTGGCGGCAAGCGCCTCGCGCATGGCCTGGGAGCCCCAGGTGATGGAGTACTGGTGGTAGAGCGGTTTGGGATCAGTGGCGATGGTGCCCAGGCTCTTGAGCAGCTGCGCTGGGGGATCAAAGTCGGGGAAGCCCTGCGAGAGGTTGACGGCACCGTACATATCGGAGATGCGCGTCATGCGGCGGATGACCGAATCGGTAAACGTTGCCGTGCGATTGGAGAGTTCTTTCATGCTTGTCCTTTCGAACATCGGGGTGGGGCAAGTTTACTCCTGTGGAACCGGTGGGATTTGCTCGAAATGGATCAGAAAAACTCTTTTCAAAATTCTTGAAAATTGGGGCTTGCGTCGCGTGGCGTTCCTTGCAATAATAGTCGAGCGCGAAGCGCACAGGACACGGTGGGTGTAGCTCAGTTGGCTAGAGCGACGGGTTGTGGTCCCGTAGGTCGAGGGTTCGAGTCCCTTTACCCACCCCAGTTCTTGCTTCGTGTTGATATCGGGTCGTTAGCTCAGTTGGTAGAGCAGGGGACTCTTAATCCCAAGGTCCAGGGTTCGACCCCCTGACGGCCCACCACACGATATCTCCTCTAAAGTCCGCCACTACGGACTTTAGCTTTGGGTCGTTAGCTCAGTTGGTAGAGCAGGGGACTCTTAATCCCAAGGTCCAGGGTTCGACCCCCTGACGGCCCACCAAAGAACGTTAAAGCGACTGGCATAGGCTGGTCGCTTTTTTGTTAACCATACATGGGTCGAACCCGAAAGGGCGCGGAGCTGAGGAAACGCGTAAGCGTTTGCCAGCGCAGCGCGCAAGGCGCGAAGCGCCGCAGCGGCCGCCTGCGCAGCAGGCTGACCCCCTGACGGCCCACCAAAGCATGTTAAAGCGACTGGCTTCGGCTAGTCGCTTTTTTGTTGACCTTGCATGGGGTCGAACCCGAAAGGGCACAGACGCTTTACAAGTCGAGCCTGCCCTCTTGGGTACGCCGAGCTGCTGCTTCATTTCCGCCGTGCTTCTGCCGCCGAATAACGCTTCATCGCCCTTCGACTTGATGATCGCGAATCCTTTGGAGTCAACGCCGCGTTTGAACGCAATACTCGAGAGCTGTTTCTCTGAATCGGATAGCGAGTGGCGCGCCTGCAAGCGCTGAATCTCTGCGAAGCGCTGTTCTATGAGCTCTTGGCGGCGCGTCTGCACGGCAAAGTATGCCTGGGCGAGCGCGATCTCTGGCTTGTTTGAATCTCCGTTCTGTGCGATTAAATAGCATGCATAGCGAGTAAGTTTGTAGTCTTTAACCGCGCGAGCGGCGACACCGGCTGTTACCATTTTCGTGGTATCACGAAAATGGGAATCAACTGGAGTTTTGTTTGTTTCGCACGAGACTTTTGCCCTCTAAACAACTTCGGCGAAGTTCTCCCATCGAGTGTACCCCATGGGTTCCATTAAATCGCGTGCGAGCCGATACTCAACGCCGTCTTCCACATTGGCGTAGCTATCAAGTTTGACACGCCACTTCTCGATATCACGACTGTCCATATCTCCTCCCCGCTGGTCTATTGTCTGTGCGGGCTTTGCCTGCTCTGTATTCAGAATAAGGATACGCTGCCGTGCGGACACGAATGGACCCCGTGCCACCTCGAGCTCACGGGGCCCATAGATATCGATTAGTTGTGTTCTGCTTTAGATGAGTGTCCAGTTTAGTCCGCTCGATAGTGCGATCCGAGGCTTTCGGTCCGTTTGCGCATGGCTTTGACCATTTCCGCTGCCAGCTGAATCTGCGATTGCAGGCGGGCGAGGGCTGCGATTTCGCTGTCCTGGGCTTTCTGCGTGCTCAAGGTCGTTGCCTCCGTCTTCAAGCCCTCAAGCTCGTGTAGTGCCTTGGATAGGCCCCCCTCGGTGCGGTTGATCATGCAGTAGGTGCTCATCGTGTGCTTGAGGCTACGGGTCAGGCGCTCGGCGTCTGTTGTGGCAATGCCATGCTGGGGGAGGGCGACATCCGCCTTTGGGGCCACCTCAGGTGCATTCTGTGCTGCTTGGGCTGCCGAGGCGCCCGCGATGCGCCCAAACACGATGCCGTTGGCGCTTGACAGACCACCAATGCGATCGGCACCGTGCATGCCGCCTGTCGCCTCGCCGCAGGCATAGAGGCCCTCAACGCCCGTGTACGCGGTCTTGTCGATTTTGATGCCGCCATTGGCGGCGTGGGCATACATCGCCACACGCATCTCGTCGGTCGGCGCGATGCCGTGCTCGTCTTGTAGCCAGGTGGCAAAGGTCTGCACAAACTCGGGGACGTTCTCGCGGGGGAAATCGTAGTGGAGCGCCAGACCTTCAGCACCCGCTTGATCGATGGCAAGATCGATGGCGCGGGAGGCCAAGCGCGAAGTGAAGGGACCATATCCGGAGCGTTGCTCAAGTAGATCGTCCAGCTTGTCGTCGGCGATATCGACCGGCTGGTCTACATGTACGTAGCGCCAGGTCTTCTCGTTAAAGACAAGGTTGCGCTTGGGCTCGATGAAGCCCGGCATCATCTGCATGAACTCTATATTAGTGAGCGTTGCGCCGTGTGCCAGCGCGATGGACTGCGAGGAGCTGAGCACGTCGGCGGAAGTGAGACTGCGCTCGAACAGGCCACCCGTGCCGCCCGCAGCGATGATGGTGGCCTTGGCTGCCATAGGCACGAGATGCTCGTTTGTGCGGTCGTAGAGTACGGCGCCGATAATCTTTCCGGTTGTGTCCTCAACAAGGTCGATAAGCTCGTGGCGGGGGAACAGGCGAATGCCGAGAGACTTGATCTGGGCCGTACACGCGTCCTCAAGGGGCTTGCGGGTGAGGCCGCGCCAATTTCGTGTCTTATGGTCAAAGCAGGGGATAAATTGCTTTTGCTGGGCGCTCTCGGCGCTTTGCGGACGATGGAGCTCAACACCTAGATCCTGCTCGAGCCATTGGATGGCCTGGGGAATGCCGTGGACGAACGTCTGGACGAGCGTAGGGTCGGCGACACCGCCGCCGACGGCTTGGATGGTGTCGATGAGATCCTGTTCGTCGTCTTCGTTAACGGGACCGATGAGACCTAGGCCCCAGGTGCCCGGGAAAAAGCTCGATCCGCTCATGGTCTTGCCGGCGCTTGCGACGGCAACGGTCGTGCCCGCGCGCGCCGCTTCTATGGCGGCACAAAGGCCCGCAATGCCAGATCCTATTACCAGTACATCAGTCGATTCCATCGGATTCCTTTCTCGTCCGGCGCATTTTCGCATGGGTGATCGACTAATGCGATGCAAAGGCCGCGCTATTCGGTAAAGGGCGAATATGGCAGGTGGACGTTATACGCATTCGCTGGCTTCGTCTCCGGGCATCTCGTATTTCGCTGCAACTGATATATCGGACATTTATTTTGGAGTAGTCAATTTGAGACGGGGCTTTACGAGCTGTCCTGCGCCTCGGGTCGATCCGCTCGCCACGAAATGGGCCTATCTACTACGTTTGAGCGGTCACCCCCAACCATACCGAGAATTACAAAATTAAAACCGCAGGTAGACGGCTTATTGATTTTCAAAAAACCCAGCTATGGTCGACCTGCGCGGGTTAAACGTAGTAGATGGGCCGTTTTCGTGGAGCAATCCAAAGCGATTGGCTGTTTTGGAATAAAAAAGAGCCGCTACCCGGGTGGATAGCGGCTCCGAAGCTCAACTATATGAGCATCGCGCGGGCGCGATTAGGCCTTGAGGGCCTCCTCGACGGCGACAGCGCAGGCGACGGTGGCACCGACCATGGGGTTGTTGCCCATGCCGATGAGACCCATCATGTCGACGTGCGCAGGCACGGAGGAAGAACCGGCGAACTGGGCGTCGGAGTGCATACGGCCCATGGTGTCGGTCATGCCGTAGGAGGCAGGGCCGGCGCCCATGTTGTCCGGGTGCAGGGTACGGCCAGTGCCGCCACCAGAAGCGACGGAGAAGTACTTCTTGCCAGCCTCGATGCGCTCCTTCTTGTAGGTGCCAGCGACGGGGTGCTGGAAGCGCGTGGGGTTGGTGGAGTTACCGGTGATCGAGATGTCGACGTTCTCGTGCCACATGATGGCAACGCCCTCACGGACGTCGTCGGAGCCGTAGCAGTTAACGGCAGCACGGGGACCATCGGAGTAGGGGATGGTCTCGACGACCTTGAGCTCGCCCGTGTAGTAGTCGAACTGGGTCTTCACGTAGGTGAAGCCGTTGATGCGGGCGATGATCTGGGCGGCGTCCTTGCCCAGACCGTTGAGGATAACGCGCAGCGGCTTCTTACGAGCCTTGTTGGCGTTCAGAGCCAGGCCGATAGCGCCCTCAGCGGCAGCGAAGGACTCGTGGCCGGCCAGGAAGGCGAAGCACTCGGTGTCGTCGGAGAGCAGCATAGCGCCCAGGTTGCCGTGGCCCAGACCGACCTTGCGGTCCTCGGCGACGGAGCCGGGAACGGTGAAGGCCTGGATGCCCTCGCCGATGATGGCGGCAGCCTCAGAAGCGTTCTTGGCGCCACGCTTGACAGCGAGAGCGCAGCCGAGGGTGTAGGCCCACTCGGCGTTCTGGAAGGCGATGGACTGGGTGTTGTTGACGATCTCACGCGGGTTGAAGCCCTTGTCGGTGCAGATCTGCAGAGCTTCCTCGAGGGAGGCGATGCCGTTGTCGGCGAGGCACTTGTTGATCTTGTCAGCGCGGCGCTCGTAACCTTCGAACGTAACAGTCATAGTTATTTCCCTCCCTTTCTACTCGTGAACCGGGAACACGCTGGCGACGGAGTGAGTCTCCTCGTCGGTGCGCGGGTCGATGTACTTGGCAGCGTTCTCCCACTGACCATAGTGGCCCATAGCGCCAGCGATGGCCTCCTCGGGGGTCTTGCCGGCCTTGACGGCGTCGGTGAACTTGCCGAGGTTCAGGAACTCGAACGCGATAATCTCGTTCTTGTCGTTGAGAGCCATGCGGGTGACGTAGCCCTGAGCGAGCTCGAGGTAACGAGCGCCCTTGGCCTTGGTGCCGAACATGGTGCCGACCTGAGAGCGAAGGCCCTTGCCGAGGTCGTCGAGGGAGGCGCCCACGGGCAGGCCGCCCTCGGAGAACGCGGTCTGGCTGCGGCCGTAAACGATCTGCAGGAAGATCTCGCGCATAGCAACGTTGATGGCGTCGCAGACGAGGTCGGTGTTGAGGGCCTCGAGGATGGTCTTGCCGGGAAGGATCTCGGAAGCCATGGCAGCAGAGTGGGTCATGCCCGAGCAGCCGATGGTCTCAACGAGGGCCTCCTCGATGATGCCGTCCTTGACGTTCAGCGTGAGCTTGCAGGCACCCTGCTGAGGTGCGCACCAACCCACACCGTGCGTAAGACCGGAGATGTCGGAAATCTCCTTAGCCTGGACCCACTTGCCCTCCTCGGGGATGGGTGCGGGGCCGTGGTATGCACCCTTGGCAACGGGGCACATGTTCTCCACTTCCTGTGAGTACTGCATGCCTCTCCTCTCTATCGTGTTGGCGTCCCGTCTGGAGGTCGTGGCTGGTGATTGCCGGGCGACCCTTCGAAAGGGACATGACATGCAACCCCTATAATACCGCGAAATGCACGGAATATTCGGCGAACGGCGCAGTTTTCGTAACGAGAAGCGCGGAACTTTCAATTGAAACGATTTAACAAGCTTGGTTGCGGTTATGCGATACGTTTTAGGGGGTCAGTTCTGGTCAAGTTATTGGTTAGTTCTTGCCCCTGTTGCGGTGTCTAGCCTGTGGTTATGATGCCATTCGCCGTCGGTTTGCCGCCTTTTACCGTCGACGGGTGCCATTTTGCGTGAATGTTTTGATGGCACGTTTCAATCGTGATGTATTGGACGGTAAGCAGATCCCGGCGAAGGGAGCGCCATGCAGCGTGTTTGGAAAACGATCACCGGTTTTTACCATGTCTGTGCCCGCGGTATGGGCAGTCAGCTGATCTTTGAGAGCGACGAGGACCGGTGGGAGTTTTTGGAGCTGATGCGCGACTGCTGCCGCGATGCCCAGGTAACGATTGTGGCGTGGTGCCTCATGGGCGACCATGTGGATCTGGTACTTTTGGATTATGAGGACAATATGAGTGCAGCTATGCAACGGTTGCTGTTGACGTATGCTCGTCGGTTCAATAGGCGTACTGGGCGATCGGGCTGCCTGTTCCGGGAACGTTTTGAGCGCTGTTCGCTCGATACCGACCGGCAGGTGATGGAGGCTGTTCGCTCCGTTCACGCCGATCCGCAGGATGCGGGCATCAACCTAATTGAGCGTTATCCCTGGAGCAGCTTTGCGGAGCATCTGCGTGTTTACGACGGTGACGAGGCAGATGCTAGGAGGGGATTTTCCGATCCTTCTTGCGTACTTGAGCTTTTTGGTTCTGCCAAAGCCTTTATTGCCTATTCGCTTTCGACGCCCGACGGCGGCGATCCGGCGATGCGCGATTTGGTAGAGATGGAGTTGGAGCGGCGCGCCTTTGCCGACGAGTTGGCGAAGGGATGCGGGGTTGCGCTCCAGGGGGTTAAGGCGGCGCCGCCGGCGCAGCGCAATATCGTTATTCTTGGCTTGCACGATGCTGGTTTTACGGTGCGCCAGATTGAGCGGTATACGGGGATAAGCAAAAGTACCGCTTCTCGTATTGTGCGCGCCCGTGCTCGAACGGCGGTGCGGACTGATGACAGCCTGGGATAGGGCTGTCTGCCCACTGGGACCATCATTCTAAATGCTTGGACGTTAACTACACTTCTAAATATGCATAGAATGATTGCCGTCTTGCATAAAACAATAGCTCAGTCCGGTTTTGCCCGTGCCTACCCCCGTCCACGCCGTGCAAAAAGCGGAGTTTTCAGCATCGTAGTGCTGTCGGAACTGCTATAACCTTGCAACTTGCGGGCCCCGAGACAATTATTTGTCTGCCAATACGCCCCGAAGCACGCGTTTGCGTCCCCGTAGACCGTAATGCCTGTTCTAAAACGCAATATATACGCGCCCGAAGGCGCTAATTTATGCTCGTGATTTGTATGCACATAGCTTGGCGTGCTGAATACTCGCAAAAATGCACGCCGCACCCTATGGGACCCGTCTGCGGCAGGCAGGAGGCGAGCCGGAGCCTAGTAGGACGGTGCCTGGCGCTTTGCTCGGCGTGCCCCGTGGCCCTGTGGCAAGCCTTTGGTACTGTGAAAAACGCTTGTGCTTGCGGTTGGCCGTGCGATAAATGGCAGATTGGGCGCCGGAAGCGTGGCTGCGCGTGCGCTCGTTATGAAAAAGCCGAGCCGCCCGTATCGGGCGGCTCGGCAATCAAAAACCTTGGATTCGGGGCATCCGTTACTGGTTAGCCTGACCCTCGAGCATGCCGTCGAGGGTGCGCCAGGCGAGCTCGGCGCATTTGACGCGGGCGGGCATGTGTGAGATGTCCTGGAGCTGAGCAGCCTCGTCCAAGTCTTCCAAGTCTTCCTCGGAGAGCTCCTCGCCACGGATCATGGCGAGGAAAAGCCCTGCCAGACGACGAGCCTCCTCGACCGTTTCGCCCGTGATGAGGTCGGCCATGATGTCGGCGCTGGCCTGGCTGATGGCGCAGCCGTGCCCGGTAAACGAGGCCTCCTCGATCACATCGTTCTCGACACGCAGCTGCAGGGTGAGCTCATCGCCGCAGCTGGGGTTGATGCCGTCGTGTTCGTGCGTGGGGGCATCCATCTCGTACTTGTAGTCGGGGTGCGAGTTGTGCTCCATAAACGTGGTGGAGGTGTACAGATTACCCATTGAACGTGCTCCAAACGTGATACAGGCCGGCGATGAACTTATCGATATCGGCCTTGTCGTTGTAGAAGGCCACGCTGGCGCGGCAGCAGGCAAGGTTCTCGACGCCCAGCCAGGTGAGCAGCGGCTGCGCGCAGTGGTGGCCGGCACGGATGCAGACGCCGTCCATGTCCATGATGCTCGCGACGTCGTGAGGGTGGATGCCCTTGACGTTAAAGCTCACGACCCCGTGGTGGTTGTCCCAATAGATGGAGCCGATGATCTGGACAAAGTCGAGCTGCATGAGCTCGCCCATCAGGTAGTGGACAAGTGCCTGCTCGCGGGCCTGGATGTTTTCGTAGCCCACTGTGTTGACGAGGTAATCAAGCGCCGCGCCCGTGGCGAAGATGCCGGCGGCGTCCTGCGTGCCGGCCTCGAACTTCTCGGGGACGGGCGCCCAGATGGCGTCCTGCTCGGTGACCGAATCGATCATCTCGCCACCGGTAAGCATGGGCGGCATGGCGTTGAGCAGATCCATCTTGCCCCACAGCACGCCGATGCCCATGGGGCCCATGGCCTTGTGCGCGCTAAAGGCAAAGAAGTCGGCTCCCAGATCGGCCACATCGACCGGCATGTGCGGCAGCGACTGCGCGCCGTCGACGACCAGATAGCCGCCGTACTTGTGCACGAGCTTGCCGAGATTCTTGACCGGGTTCTCGACGCCCAGCACGTTAGAGATCTGACCCACGGCCAGAATCTTGGTCTTGGGGCCAACCTTGGCAAGCACTTCCTCGGTCGTGAGCTGACCGGTCTTGGTGGGGTAGAGGTAGACGAGCTTGGCGCCGGTCTCGCGGCAGACCTGCTGCCACGGAATCAGGTTGGAGTGGTGCTCCATGATGGTGATGACGACCTCGTCGCCGGGTTCGAGCACCGTGGGCGCAAAGCTCTTGGCGACCAGGTTGAGCGACTCGCTCGTGTTGCGGGTGAAGACGATCTCATTAGCCTGGGAGGCGCCGATGAGGTCGGCGATCTGCTGACGCACCTTCGCGATGGCCTCGGTGGCCTCGACGGACAGCGAGTACAGGCCGCGCAGGGGGTTGGCGTTCATACGCTGGTAGAAGTCACGCTCGGCGTCGAGCACACAGGCGGGGCGCTGCGCGGTGGCGGCGCTATCGAGGAAGGCGATCTCGGGGTGTTGTTGGAACAGCGGGAACTGCGCCTTGTAGGGGTTGGTCTCGATGTCTACGGTAGGCCAGCCGCGCGAGGCCTCATCGCTGGCGTCGAACTCCATGGGCTCGGGGGCAGTACAGGTATCGCATTTAACGTGCTCGGTGTCGATCATGCGAGCTCCTCCTCAAAGTTATCGATCAGGTTGTTGCCCAGGCGGACGACGGCGCCGCGGGTGCGCTCGTCGGTCGCGGAAAGTGCGGCGTCCTCCAGCTTGGCACGGATGAACAGGTCCTCGGCGGCATTTTGGTCAAGGCCGCGGCAGGCGAGGTAGAACAGCTGCTCGTCGCGGACGTGGCCGATGGTGGCGCCGTGGTTGCCGGCGACGTCGTCCTCGTCGCAGAGGATGACGGGAACGGTCTTGTTGTCGACGCCCTTGTTGGCCAAGAGCACCGTCTCGCGCTCGGTGCCGACGGCACCCTTGCAGCCGTGCACGAGATCGATAGTGCCGCGGTAGACCTTCTTGGACGTGCCGGTCAGCACGCCGTTGGCATCGATTTCGCACTCGGTCTTGCGGCCGCGGTGACGAAGCTCGTAGTTAAAGTCGCGCACCTGCTGGCGGGCGCCCAGGTAATCGGTATCGATCGTAACCTTGGCGGTGTCGCCTAGCAGGTCGCCGGCAAGGCCGGTGGCGCTGGCGCCGGCACCCAGTACGGTGTGCTGCACGTTGACGCGCGCGCCCTCGTCCAGGAACAGGCCGGTGTCGTCGAGTGCGATCCAGCTGTCGTCGAGCGTCTGCGTACAGGCAACGTTGACGGTGGCGTACTCGTGGGCACACACACGCAGCACGGAGCCCACGACGCCCTCGCCGGTAACGGGGGAGTCCAGGGCGATCTGCAGGTCGAGCGTTGCCTGCGGGCGGGCGACGACATCGATGGCGGCGATGGCAGCCGCGGCATCGACGCCGCTCACGCGCACGGTGACCGTGGCACGGCCGTAGGCGGGCACGTCGATGACGATGCGCTTGGTGGCATGGTCGGCCAGATAGGTGTAGGCGGCCTCGCCCATGCCGGTCTCGAAGGCCTCGGCGGGGGAGAGCTCCTCCTCGAGCTTGATGGCGCCGGCCTGGTAGACGGAAGTGGCGGGCACGTCGAGCTCGGTCTCGGGTGTGATGCGGGCGCGGTCGGCGGCGTCGCCGGGGGCTGAGGCGCGGCGCTCGGGGAAGCGCTCGGCCATGGCGTCCATGGCGGCGTCGAAGGCGTCGGCCGCGCCATGGATCTGCTCGTCCAGCCCCTCGACCTCAACGGCCTCGGCGGGAGCGGCGGCAAGTTCGTCCGAAAGCTCGAGCTTGGTCTGGTTCATCTTGAGCCAGCCCCAAGTGGCGGCCGGCATCGCGTTGACGCCCCCGATCTCCTGCAGCACGCCGTCTCGGGGCTCCGACCCTCCTCGCGTACCTTTAGTACGCGTCGTCGGGCTCGTCGCTCCCGATACGTCGCACTGCAGAAGCTCGGATGACGTAAATGCGTTCGGCGTGTTGGTGGTCTGATTCATTATCCGATCGCTCCTTCCATCTCGAGCTTGATCAGGTTGTTCATTTCGACGGCGTACTCCAGCGGCAGCTCCTTGGAGACCGGGTTGGCAAAGCCGTTGACGATCATGGTGCGGGCCTCTTCCTCCGAGATGCCGCGGCTCATCAGATAGAACACCTTGTCGTCGCCGATGCGACCGATGGTGGCCTCGTGGCCGATGTCGACGTTCTTGGCGCGGATGTCCATGGCGGGGATGGTGTCGGAGCGGCTTTGGTCGTCGAGCATGAGCGACTGGCAGCTCACGGTTGCCTTGGAACCCTCGGCCTTAGGCGTGGCCACGATGGAGCTGCGGAAGGTCTGGATGCCGCCGCTCTTGGAGATGCCCTTGGTCTCGACGGTTGCCGAGGTCTCGGGCGCGTTGAGCACGACTTTGCAGCCGGTATCGAGGTTCTGACCGGCGCCGGCAAAGGTGATGCCGGTAAAGCTCGAGCGGGCGCGGCGGCCGTTGAGCACGCTCATAGGGTAGAGGTAGCCCACGTGGCTGCCGAAGGAGCCGCTGATCCACTCGATGTCGCCGTCCTCGTCCACGCGCGCACGCTTGGTGTTGAGGTTGTACATGTTCTTGGACCAGTTCTCGATGGTCGAATAGCGCAGGTGCGCGCGCTTGCCCACAAAGAGCTCCACAGCGCCGGCGTGGAGGTTGGCCACGTTGTACTTGGGTGCGGAGCAACCTTCAATGAAGTGCAGGTCGGCGTCGTCCTCGACGATGATGAGCGTGTGCTCAAACTGGCCGGCGCCCTTGGCGTTGAGGCGGAAGTAGCTCTGCAGCGGAAAATCGAGCTTGGTGCCCTTGGGCACGTAGACAAACGAGCCGCCCGACCATACGGCGCCATGCAGGGCCGCAAACTTGTGGTCGGTGGGCGGGATGAGCGTCATAAACTTCTCGTGGATGAGCGGTTCCCACTGCGGGTCGTGCAGGGCCTCCTCGATGCCGGAGTAGACGATGCCCATCTTGGACGCGGTGTCCTGCATGTTGTGGTAGACGAGCTCGGAGTCGTACTGCGCGCCGACGCCCGCCAGGTAGCTGCGCTCGGCCTCGGGGATGCCCAGGCGCTCAAAGGTGTTCTTGATGTCGTCGGGCACCGACTCCCAGTCGTGCTTTTGGTCGGTGTTGGGCTTGACGTAGGTGACGATGTTGTCCATGTCCAGGCCCTCGATGGAGGGGCCCCACGTCGGGTCGGGAAAACGGTTGAAGATCTCGAGGGACTTGAGGCGCAGGTCGAGCATCCACTGCGGCTCGTCCTTCTTGGCGCTGATCTCGCGCACGATGTCGGGCGTGATGCCGGCGTCGAGGCGCTCGAATCCCTCCTCGCCATAGGTGAAGTCGTAGAGGCTGCGGTCGATGTCCGCGACCTCGGTGCGGTTCTTGGTCATTGCGTCGCCCCTTTACGCCTGCTGCTCGGCAGCGGCGGCCTCGGCCTGGGCGCGCTGCTCGGCGGCCTCGCGCTCGAAGGCCTCAAAGCCGTTCTTGTCGATCCAAGGGATCAGCGAGGCGTCGTCCTCGCGCACGATGTGGCCCTTGACCATAACGTGGACGCGGTCGACATCCAGGTGCTCCAGGATGCGCGTGTTGTGCGTGATGATAAGCATGGAACCGTTGCAGCTCTTGCGGTAGGCGTCCATGCCGTGGCTGACGGTGGACAGGGCGTCGACGTCCAGGCCGGAGTCGGTCTCGTCCAGGATGGCGAGTTTGGGCTGCAGCAGCAGAAGCTGGAGCATCTCGACCTTCTTTTTCTCGCCGCCCGAGAAGCCTACGCCCAGCTCGCGGTTGAGGTAAGCGGTATCCATGTTGAGCTCGGCCGCGAGCTCCTTGACGCGACGGCGGAATTCCTTGCCCTTCATCTCCAGGCCGGGGCGGCCGGCGATGCTGGCGCGCAAAAAGCTCGACAGCGGCACGCCCGGGATCTCGACCGGAGCCTGGAAGCTCAGGAACAGGCCGGCGCGCGAACGCTTGTCGGTGGTGAGCTCGGTGATGTCCTGGCCGTCAAAGACGATGCGGCCGTTCTGCACGGTGTAGACGGGGTCGCCCATGACCAGGTGGCCGAGGGTGGACTTGCCGGCGCCGTTGGGCCCCATCAGCACATGGGTCTCGCCGGCGGCGACGTTGAGGTTGACGTTGTGGAGGATGGTCTTCTCGTCCACGGAGGCGGTCAGACCTTCGATGGAAAGCAGCGGATTTGCGCTCATGCTGTCCCTCTCTGTTTATGGTGTACTCATAGGTGTACTAAACCCTAGGAATCTTCTCGGAATAAAGTTACTATGGGTTCGGCGTTAGTCAAGGGAAAACCCGACTAATCCACTCGACTTTTCAGATGTGGGACATAATAGTCGGGATTGTCTGTCCCACACGCTTGGCATCGGGGGCAAACTCTGCTGATGATTTTGTCTCAAGCGCACCGGGAGGGTAGGTATGCTCATTTCTTCTAAGGGCCGCTATGCCCTCCGTTTGATGATTTATATCGCGGCGCTCGGTGACGCCGAGGGCAAAATCGCCCTGCGCGAGATTGCCGACCGTGAGCATATTTCGCAAAAGTATTTGGAGCAGCTGGTCCGTCCGCTTATGAAGGCGGGCCTGCTCAAGAGTGTGCGCGGCAAGGGCGGCGGCTACATGATGGCCGTGGACCCGGCCGAGGTGCGAGCCGGCGATATACTGCGCGCCGTCGAGGGCAGCACGGCGCCCGTCGCATGCGATGGCATCGATAACAACTGCACTCGCAGCGATCTGTGCTCTACTGTGAAGTTCTGGCGCGGTCTGGACGACGTGATTGAAAAGTACGTCGACGGCGTGACATTGGCCGACTTGGCGGCCGTGCCCGAGATTAACTTCGATATCAAGCTGTAACTCGAGCGCAATTCCTTAAGATTTCGCGGAGGGCGTTATCGTTTGTCGAGTTGTTGTTGTACGACATCGGTCTTGCTGCGATACTTAAATCTATCTTTGCAAACTGCACTTTAACTACACCAATGCAAGGAGGATCTTATGCAGCCCAAGCATTCTGCGATTGTTGCCGGATTGACGCTGGCTCTTTCGTTTGGCGCCGTTGCCGCGCCCGCGCCCGCTGCTGCGGATGAGCCCACGCCGGGCGTTGCCTCGGATGCCACCGATATCGATAAGGGTCTTTATACCCAGCAGTCTTTCTCGGGCGTGCTGAGGTCGGTCCAAGGTGTCTCGTTTGTTAATGTGACCAGCGAGATGAAGTACTTTACCAAGTATGAGAGCCACGGCAACTATAACCAGGGCTTTTCGTACGGCGATGGTTACAACGCTCTCGGTTACTACCAGTTCGATCGACGCTGGTCGCTCATCCCGTTTATGAAGCAGGTCTATAACTACAATCCTGCCAAGTACGGCATGCTTAAGTCTGCAATTGACCGCGGGGGCGATATCTCCAACGCAAGCAACCCCATGTATTCGAACGGTCAGCTGACGGAGCTGGGCCGCATTGCACAGGAGGCCTTCCAGGGCGCCTATAACGCCGATCCGGCTGAGTTCTCGGCGCTGCAAGATTCATATGCATACAACTCCTATTACGCGGTGACCGAGGCCTGGCTCAAGAGCGCGCTTGGTATTGATATCTCTGGCCGCGCCGATTGCGTCAAGGGTATGGTGTGGAGCATCACCAACATGTGCGGCACCTATGGCTGCCAGGACTTTTTCCGCTGGGCAAATCTTACAAACGATATGACCGACCGTGAATTTGTGACGGCGCTTTCCAGCAGCGTGGTCAATAACGTTGCCCGTAAGTACTCGAGCCAGCCGCAATATCACGAGGGCTGGAAGAACCGTTACAAGAACGAGCTTAAGGATTGCCTGGTCTATATTACCGAGGACGAGGCCGCGGCGACGCCGCCGGTCGAGCCTGAACCCGAGCCTGAGCCCAAGCCCGTGACTCCAGCGCCTAGCCAGGCGCCCGCCGCTCCCGTTGCTCCCTCTGGGCCTAGTGCTGATACCAATGGTGCTGACGAGGATACCGTCGATGCTCCTTCATACGATGCCGGAGCAAGCGACGGAAATGGCGATGTCGCATCGGGCGGCAGCGCGGGGTCTGCCTCGCCTTCGAATTCCGCAGATGCTGCGGCAGGGTCTGGTTCTTCCGCCGGTGGATCGACTGCCGGCTCGAGCGACTCGTCGACGAATGGCAAACCCTCTGCGAGCGAACAACTTGGCTCCATGTTTGGCTCCTCGCTGATGGTTGACATCAACAGCAGCTCGTCTTCCAAGAAGGATGGCTCCGACCAGGGCGCTACGGAAAAGACCGAGGATGCTAAGGGCGATTCGAAGGACGAGGGTTCTAAGGGGTCTGATTCCGACAAGGGCACGGAATCAGACGGTGCGGAATCGAAGGATCCCCGCCTTGATAAGGATGGCAAGCACACGGACGACAATGGGTCCAAGGGCCTGGTTGATGATGCCGCCGACCAGAACCAGGGTAAGACCAAGGTTGTGACTGCTTCAGCCACGACGACTGAGTCCTCTAAGGGCAGCATGCCCAAGACGGGTGACTTGATTTTGATGGCGAGCCTTGCCAGCGCGAGCTTGGCCACATTGGGCGCTACGTCTATTGTGAGCGGTAAGCATAAACTTGACCAGCAAAACAAAGACGCTGCGGAGAAAGACGCCCAAAAGTAGGCTCTCAGCGAGTGTTTTGCCTTAGGGATTGAAATAGGGGCCCGATGCGATAGCAACGGACCCCTATTTGTTGCGAATCGTTTTGTTATGCCCCCCTTATGGAGTCATTTCTACCGTTACCCGAATCATTTGTTGAACAATAAAATTGTTATCAAGATGGTCGCTAAAATGGCATCGTTATTATAAAAGGGGAGATAAAACGGTGTCTGAACAGGCAATGTATGATATTGATAACACCTTTGGCGTGAAGTTGCTCAATCCCGGCGGAAATGCTGTTCTGCCGATTGATATTCATGATTTTGCCGACGCCGCCGATCATTGTGTTTTAGTTGATAAGACCATGTTTATTGCCGATATCTTAGATTGCGAATCGACTGTGGCGCTCTGTTGTCGGCCTCATGGTTTTGGCAAGAGTATGAACCTCTCCATGCTCAAATGTTATCTGGAGCGTCCTGTGCCCGGCTCGTCTAACGTCAATCTCTTCATCGGTAGCCAAATATGGGACGCAGAAGATGGCATCTATCGTGATGAGTATGCACGCTATCCGGTCATTGCTTTGGATTTTTCTGCTTCCTCCTATCGAGGCGCCGATGCCGAGGCCGCCATGCGCGATGCCGTCGCTCGTGAGTGCGCTCGTCTGTTGCCGCTGCTGGAAGTTCCCGATTTAGCGCGCGGCGACGTGCGCCATATCGAGCGCGTAGCGCGCGGTGTTGCCGCTCCTGATGAGATCGATTCGGCTCTTGGCGTGTTAATCGAGCTCCTCCGTATGGCATGTGATGAACAGGTTGTGCTGCTGGTTGATGGGTATGACGCGGCGTTTTCGAATCATATGCAGGTGCAGGCCGCCTATGGCTCGTGCTTTATCGAGTTGCTTGACCGCCTGCTCTTTGACGGCATTGTCGCCTCGACCGATTCTTTGCGGCTGGTTTGCTTGATGGGGGAGCGACCCGGCCCCGCACGGGCGGCACTTGCGCATCGCAACTGCCCGTATTGTTTGGCTTCTCCCTTGTCGAGCTGGTGCGATCGCCGCTTTGGTTTTTCGGATGCCGAAAACAGGGCGCTGCTAGATCGCGCTGGTCAGAGCGACAGACTGGCTTGCGCGCGTGAATGGTTCGAAGGCTACCGGTTTGGCGGGTTCTATTGTTCGAACCCGGCTCGTGTGGTTGAGTTCTTGGCTCGGGGCTGCCTGCCGCCAACGCGCTTTGACGTATGTTGCTATGCCGATTGTCTGAACGAGACTGTGGGCGCCTGGGATTTAAGATGGCTTGCGGCAATGTTTGATTTGCTTAATCCGTATGGCTGTGTTGAGGCGCCGCTGTGCATAGACGCCGTGAAGCCTGATGCCGGGACAGCAGAAGGTATTTGGACCGATTTGTATCTGAGTGGACTCCTGACGACAGATGCGACCGATCACCAGACGGACGGCAATCTGCCCCGCGCCCTGCGCCTTCCCAATAACGAGCTCCGGCATGCGCTGCGTCTTGTGATTATCGAATGGTTCGAGTGCGCTGCCGAGAGTGCCGAGACTATCGATGATTTCCAAAAGGGTCTTTGCCGCGGAGACGAGCGTGCAGTTAGGCGAGCTTTGGGCGTAATAATTAATGACTTGGGTGTCGAAGGAGACGAGTCGGATTTGCTGCTGGCTTTTCGTTTGGCACTGCAGGGTCTTTGTTTTGGGTTGCCTGGGTATGACAATCCCGTTACAAAACGAGCGCACGGTTCGGAGTTTGGGGGTTTCCAGGTGTTTCCGACCGCCAATACCTTTGATGCGGCGGATACACTTGGCATATTGGATAGCCGTCCGCTGATCTCGGTCAGCATGCTGTACGACCCCGATGTCGATGCGTTGGGCCTAGAGCTTCTGTCGGTACAGGCATTGCTCGATATCGAGCGGAGCGGTCTCGACGACATTCGCGTGCCACGTCCTGCTGTGGGCCGCATACGCTGGGGGTTTGGCTTTGATGGACAACGAGTTGCCGTCGCATGTCAGAAGTTATAGGAGGGCCGGCTTTACTCGGTTTCCTTCATGGGCGGCATGGGCTTCCAGTTGGGGTCGCGTACGATCTTGCGGGCATCCTTCATGCCACGGCGCAGCGCCGGAATGCCGGTCTTAAAGCACTTGTCGACGGCGGCAAGGCGGATAAACTCCTTGCAGAAGGTCGCCACATTGCCCAAGCGGAACAAAATGGGGTGGTAATCACCGTAGATCTGCATGTAGCGGGCCAAGTAGCCGCGGTTACGCATGATGTAGTAGCGATTGGTGTCACTGGTGGAATTGAGCTGACGCTTACCGGCGATATCCCAGTTGGAGACGGCGCGGGCGCGCTTGAGCACCACGTCGGCAACCACGGCAGCGGGGAAGTGCTGGCTCGCAACATAGCCGTAGCAGGCATCGTCGCCGTAGATGAAAAAGCGTGCATCGGGCAGGCCGATCTTGTCGACTACGCGGCGCGAGAACAGGCCTCCCTCAAAGCACAGCTGGTTCATGGCGCGATAGCCCTCGGGGCCCAGGTCCCACTTAGCGATGGGGTTGGGGATACCAAGCGAAAGGATGAGCTGGTACTGCCAAAAGAAGGCGCCGCCGTCAAAGTCCAGGCGCGAACCCTGGATAACGTCGTAGCGGTCCGTCCACTTGGCAAGGAGCTCGATGCCCTCCGGGATGACGAGCACGTCGTCGTCCATCACCCAAAACCACTGGGCGCCCAGGTCATAGGCGCATTTGGTGCCAGCAGAAAAGCCGCCCGCGCCGCCACTGTTTTCGAGCTGTGGGGCGTAGATGACACGGTCGGTGCCACCCTGCGCGTCGGGCTGATCGGTGTCGACGCCCCACAGGTTGGCCAGGCGCTCGTTAAACGCCGCGCACATGGCCTCGGTCTCGCGCGAATTCTCGTTGTCGACGATCACGATACGCCACGGCGCGGCCGTGAGCTCGGTCATGGAGTCGAACAAGTTGGCCAGGAGCTCCTGACGCTTGTACGTGACGACGACGATGGCGAGCTTGTCGATGGGAGCGGGAAGGGTAGAAGTCATGGGGAATATATCCTTTCACGCGCGGCGGGCGAGCGCTGCGCGGAAGCTATCGAATGCGTCCGTTGGACGGCACCTATTGTAAAGGGTCGCTGCGCCATGTTGGCAAGGTTTGAATAAAACGCAGGAACCTGCCATGGGCATGGTGGCCGCGATACTCAATGGTGATGCGTTGATTGCTGCTTGAGACTACGGGCGATAAGGCTTCTAGCTGCATCGATGATGAGAAGCGTCAGCGCAAAGACGATGCTAATGACGGTACCCGTGACGATACATATAGCTGCCGGGCTGTTTTGGCTGACCAGTATGTTTGCGAGCAACGTATTGAAGATTGGACGCCACAGGCTACTGGTGAGCGACTGCATCACATAGAAACCGAGCGTGGCGGTCGATAGGGTGACGATGACATTCGCGGCGCGAGGATTACTCGATTTATTGTCGCGGGTTGCCGCAAAGAACAACGAGGTGGCAGCGAGGGCGAACGAGACGACCGAGGTCGACTTATAGGAAAGCATTGCCATTGCCGACAGATTACCGGTTGCGGAGAGTGCGGCTTCCAGGGCGATCGTGATGATCAAAACTGCTGCAAGCAATCGTTTGGCGACGGTGCGCGCTTTGCGCGGAGTTGTCGTCCCGGTATAGTCGCGGAGCAGCCCTCCCATCAAAAAGGCGACGACGTAGGTGACGGCGCTCATGATCTTCTGCAGCCAAGAAAACTCAGCGCTGCTTGCCGAGTATTGCGTCGCCAGATGGCCATTGACAATAAAAACGAGGACGCCGACGGCGACAACTGCTGCTGTGTGGCTTTTCTTGCCGAGTTGGTTTTTAGCCAGCGCAAACAACGGCGCCATGCAGACCGTGGCGGCATAGACCCAGATAAACTCAAGCCCCAGCGTGTACCAATAGTGCGTGTGAAAGGAGACATCGGGAATGGGGGAGACGGCTGTGGACCATGCGAGTGCCGCGAGGCAATAAAACGCGGTGGGCAAGATGACTTTGCCAAGGCGCTGCGTCGTCCGCTGAAGTTGCGACGTCCATGTGGCCCCGTCGCTCCAGGCGCGAGCAGCCGAAGTAATAAGGAAGTAGCCCGAGATCATAAAGAAGACCTCGTTGGCCCAGCAGCCAAGCAGGTTGATGAACCCCAAGATGCCTGAATAAGGTAAGACCGTGAGTGGCGCGTATTCCGGCAAGCCGACGCAGATGGCTTGAAAGGTCCACTGAAAGGTATGGAATATCGCGATGCCAGCGACCGCGACCAAGCGCAGCGCTTCGATGGATATGTTGCGTGCGGCTTTGGGCTGCATGACTTCCTTTCGTATCGGTTTGCCCCTGCGGGCTCCATAGATTATATAAACGCCCGCGGGCTGGACGACCCTTTGATACCATTAACGACAGGTATTTCCTAAGGAGCACATTTGTCTACTAATTCTTCTGGCAGCCCCGTCCTGTCGCTGCTAATTCCCATCTACAACGTTGAGCGCTACCTGCACGAGTGCCTCGATTCCGCCGTGGCGCAGACGCTCAAGGATATTGAGATCATCTGTATCAACGACGGCTCTACCGACAACTCGCCGGCGATTATCCGCGAGTACATGGAGCGCGACGCGCGTGTGAAGATGATCGATAAGGCCAACAGCGGCTACGGTGACTCGATGAACCGCGGCCTGGAGATGGCGCGTGGTAAGTACGTGGGCATTCTAGAGTCCGATGACTTTATGACGCCCGATGCGCTGGAGAAGCTCGTGGCAGCTGCCGAGTGCTTTGACGCCGATTTTGCAAAGGCGAATTTTGACCTGTATTGGTCGAAGCCGGAGGAGCGCCGAGAGCTGATGGAGCTCTTTAAAGCTAAGGACTGCCGCAAGCCGGTACACCCGAGTGATACCGTCAATGCCTTCTCGCTTAAGCCATCGATTTGGTCTGCGGTGTATCGTCGAGACTTCTTGAACCGTAATGCCATTCGTTTCTTGCCGACGCCTGGCGCTGCGTTTCAGGACGCCTCGTTTACCTTTAAGGTGTTCGCTCTTGCCGATACCGCGGTTTACCTGCATGATTCCGTGCTTTCATATCGCCAGGACAACGAGGGGTCTTCGGTCAACTCTCCTAATAAGGTTCACTGTGTTAACGACGAGTATGCCGAGATTCATCGCTGGATTGTTGAGGATTTTGCCGAGTCGCACTCTTCGCAGGACGTTGCCAAGCTGCTCAGGTTTGCAAATATCATTAAATACGATTCGTATATGTGGAGCTACATTCGCCTGAATCCCAAGTTTTACGCTGAGTTTTTGGACCGTATGGCCCAGGAGTTCCGCGGCGCGCTTGAGGCACATGAGTTTGAGCTAACGGACCTTAAGCCGTGGAAGCGTGCGAATCTCAAGGCTATTGTCGACGATCCGCAAAAGTGGCTGGCTGCGTCTCCAGACTTTGCCGGAGCGGGCGCGATGGGTCGCGCGAAGCATTATGCGCGTGTCGGCGGCCCGGGCGTGGTCGCGGCATTCGTCCTGGATGCAATTAAGAAATAGGGGAGTTATGGCAAACCCGAAGGTATCCTTTATTGTTCCTGTCTATAACACTCAGGAATTCCTGCCTCGTTGTCTTGACTCCCTTTTGGGGCAGACCTGTCCGGATATTGAGATCGTCGTTGTTAACGATGGATCGCCGGATGACTCTGCTGCGATTATTGGCAAGTATGCGTGCAAGGATTCTCGCGTGTGCGTTGTCGAGAAATCTAACGGCGGACTGTCGTCTGCCCGTAATGCGGGCATGGATGTTGCGCGCGGCGACATTATCGACTTCGTCGATTCGGACGATTACGTCGAGCCTAATCTTACCGAGTTCTTGGTCGATACGTTTGCCAAGGAGCATCCCGAGATTGTTGTGTTTGGAGCCGTTTGCGAGCCTGCCGAGTTGGCCTCTAAGCGCATCAAGCAGTTGCTTTCTCCTGAGGCGTGCGTGTTCGAGTCATTTGATCCAGCGCTGCTATTTTCCGCGAATGCACAGCCCTATGTCTGGCGTGCGGCATACTCTCGCGGGCTGATTGAGCGTGAGTCTTTGCGTTTTGCCGAAAATGTCCGGTTTGCTGAGGACGTTGTGTTTCAGTTTGAATCGTATCCGCTGTCTGCCAGGACGGTCCTAGCGCCCGAGAAGCTGTATCACTACGTGATGCAGGAGAAGTCGCTGACGCATACGTTTAATGCCGGCGCCAAGCGCACGGACAAGGTCGATGCCCACTTGCTGGTGCTTCATGAAGTGCTGGAGCGCTGGGACAGGCGAGGACTGTTGGGTTTGCGTCCCGGAGAGCTTGCCACGTGGTTTTTGGATCTGGTTGTGTTCGACCTTGCACGCTTGGATGCGGAGGGTTATGCCGTGGTTGCTGCGAGCGTTAAAGGCGAGTTCCGACAGTACTTTGGTTCCAGCTGGATGGATCTTCCTTCTGCTACTGCCGTTCGCAACGTGGCAAGAAAAATCGCCGCCGGCGCGGGCGTTTCTCTCATCGACGTCGTTCGCCTCTATCTATCGACCCGTGGGCTGAAGGCTTGCATCGAGCGGTTTGTTTAGGGGTCACCTATCATGGCTTGGGAGTGCTGCGCGTATGGAATCTAATTACAAGAACATCCTGATTACGGGCGGTTGTGGTTTTTGCGGTTCGGCGTTTGTTCGCTATGTTGTGAACAACGTTCCAAATGCGCGTGTCACCATCCTGGATAAGCTGACCTATGCTGCTAATCCTGACGGCATAGCTGGGCTTCCGGAGGACAGGGTTAAGCTTGTTGTTGGTGACATCTGCGATTCGGATTTGCTTGATCGAGTCGTTCCCGGGCACGATGCAATTATTCACTATGCCGCGGAGTCCCATAATGACAATTCGATTGTCGATCCTAGCCCGTTTATAAAAACGAATGTCGAGGGCACATACCAACTCTTGGAAGCTGCTCGTAGACACCATGTCAGGTTTCATCACATTTCGACTGATGAAGTGTTTGGAGACCTGGCGCTTGATGATCCGCGTAGATTTACCGAGGAGTCTCCTTATCGACCGAGTAGCCCCTATTCAAGCTCCAAGGCGGCATCTGACATGCTTGTGAGAGCTTGGATTCGTACCTATGGTCTGCAGGCAACAATTTCTAATTGCTGTAATAACTATGGTCCATATCAGCACACCGAGAAGTTCATTCCGCATTCGATTGCATGCGTCCGGCGCGGGGAGTGTCCTAAATTGTACGGGGACGGTCTAAACGTACGCGATTGGATTCATGTCGATGACCACGCTCGTGCTGTTTGGCTCATTTTGACCAAAGGGAGGATCGGGGAGACCTATCTTGTCGGAGCCAATTGCGAGCGCAGCAATCTCGAAGTCCTCAAGACCATTCTTAAAGCAATGGGCAAAGACGAAGACTTTATCGATTGGGTTAAGGACCGTCCCGGCCATGATCGACGGTACGCCATAGACGCTAGCAAGCTCTGCCGCGAGCTTGGTTGGGCGCCGATCCATGGTGACTTTGCAGCAGAGATTTCGCGATTGTGCTATTGCAACATGCTTTTAACCTGATTGGCCTTTCGGGGTTAAGCTGCTGCTGCTCACGAATCTCTCGACGATGGGGCGCGCTTCTTGGCATAGAGTGTAAGCAACCGTATGAAAGGGGACAGACATGGGCAATCGAAAAGCTATGTTTGCTTCGGTGTTTATCGTGCTTCTGTTGGGAATTTGTCTCGTTCCCGCATTTGCTGAAGACAACGTGGCTACCGGCCAAGATACAAATGCCTCCCTGGCTGCAGACCAGTTGAACGAGTCCGAGCTCGTTACCAACGAAGTTATGTCCGTGGACAGTACGTCCGATTCGAATGCATCGGATTCGACCGATGCTGTGAAACCGGAAAAGCCCGAGTCTGTCTATGATCTCGCTTCCGAGCACGTCGATGACCTTACGGATGGGTTGTACACTTTTGGCTCTTCGGTTAACAGCAATTTTGTACTTGATGTTCCTGGTGGCACGGCGTCTGCTGGCAGAAAGCTGCAGCTGTACAGTGAGAACAAGACGAATGCTCAGGTCTGGCGAGTGTCTCACGATCAGAATGGCTTTGTTGTCATTGCTTCTGTCAAGGGTTGCACGCTTGATGTCCCCGGCGGCAGCGCGAGCAATAGGAATCCCGTTCAGCTTTGGTCCGATAACGGCGCCCTTGCGCAGCGCTGGGTCGCAATTAAAGAAACCGATGGCAGCTACACCTTTATTTCGGCGCTCAACCAGTCGTTTGCCATTGACGTGGCGGGTGGAGTTACCGCAAATGGCTCTGCCGTGCAGTTGTATGAGGCAAATGGTACGGCAGCTCAGCGATGGGTACTAACGCCTGCCAAAACCGAGCAGCAGCAGCTCGATGATCGGGCGGCGGCGCATCTCGCTGACCTTCCTGATGGGACATATGCTATGTTGGCCTCGAATGATTCGTTTGCGCTGATCACAGACGGCGGATCGCTGTCCTTTGACAAGTTCGGATATTCAGGCGTTCAAATGTTCGATGTCTCAACTACGTCGGACGGGTATCGCACCATTGCGATTCATGGTGCCGGGGCGGTTCTGGATGCGGCGGGCGGCAATGACGCCAACGGCACGAAGCTGCAGACCTATGCCGCCAATGGAACCAAGGCCCAAAAGTGGATCATCGAGAAAGACGGCGAGCGCTATCGGATTGTGTCGGGCTTGAACGGACAAAAGGTCGCCGACGTCCCCGGTGGCTCTATTGTGCCCGGCGCAGGACTTCAGCTATACAGTGCAAATGGAACAGCAGCCCAATCCTTCTATTTTGTGGATCCGACGGCCGTACGTTCCGAGCTCGATAAGCTCGCTTCCGTTAACCGGGAAGTCGTCAAAGACGGAGACTATGCGATCGTTGCTGGTCCGGACTTGTCTCGAATGGTTCTCGATGTTGTCGGCGGCTCTGCTTCTAGCGGTGCAAACGTGCAGATCTATCAATCGAATACGACTGCCGCACAGCGTTGGCGTGTTTCGCATGACGATGACGGCTACCTCACAATAGCGAACGTAAAGTCTGGCAAAGTCCTTGATGTTTCCGCGGGTTCAACTTCCCTGGGAGCGAACGTCCAGCAGCACGCGGCTTGTGGCGATGCGAACTATGCGCAAAAGTGGATTGCGGTACCGAATGGTGATGGAAGCGTTCGACTTCTTTCTGCTGTTTGGCAACAGCGCGCACTTGACGTTGCCGGCGGCTCGCTGAGCTCTCAGACAAACGTGCAGTTGTATGCTTCGAATGGAACTGCCGCGCAGCGCTTTACCTTTATTGCCGCGAACCCTGCGTCAGTTGGTCCGTGCGATGACATTTTGAAAGACAAGGGCTGGTTCGTTATTTCACCCTCTTCAAATGGCGCTGTTGCCTTTGACGTTGCCGGTGGCTCATTAAAGAACGGGGGCAACGTTCAGACATATTCCTGCAATGGCACGCTGTCCCAGCTATTTAAGGCTGAGTATCGAGACGGTTACTATGTTCTGCGTAATGCTGGTTCCGGTAAGGTGCTCGATGTTGCGGCTGGTGACGTTGTCCCCGGGACGAATGTCCAGCAGTGGGATGAAAGTCCCAACGACAACCAGCTTTTCAGTGTCATTGCCAATGAGGACGGAAGCTATTCGTTCATCAATAAGGGCACAGGGCTCATGCTCGCTGTGTCCGGTTCAAATCTGGTTGTTGCCACGGCGGGAGATTCTGTCCAGACGTCGTTTGTCTTTGCCGAGCAAGAAGACCTGCTGAGCGAAGGCCTTTATGAGGTATATCCGTCTGCAAATTCCTCCTATGCACTTGATGTCGCGGGTGCATCCGCTGACTCCGGCGCTAAAGTTCAGCTCTATACCGGCAATGGTTCCTTCGCCCAAAAATGGCTGCTTAAAAAGGTGGATGGAGCGAAGAATACCTATACGTTTGAATCTGTTTGCTCAACTAACAGACTTGCTGTTTCCGGTACCAATGTTTGCACGATGGCACCGGCAGATGTGAAGGTGCAGCAATGGGTGGCGCGAATCGATAGCAATGGTATTGAGTTTGTGTCGGCGGATGACCAAGACCTTTCGCTTGATGTGAAGGGCGGTAATTTTGCGTCGACTTCCAATATTCAAGTCCACTCCTCCAATGGCTCCGCTGCGCAGAGATTCCGCCTGCGCGCCACTTCGGCAACCATCGACAATGGTACGTATTTCATCCGAATGGCTTCTCACGCGGGATCGGTTTTAGATGTTTCTGGCGGATCGCACTCGGACGGTGCAAACGTTCAGATTTGGCAGAACAACGATTCGGGTGCTCAAAAATGGAACTTCTCTCGTAACGGTGATGGCTCTTACAATATCGTAAATGCCGCCAGTGGCAAGGCTCTTGACGTAAAAGATGGGGCTGCATCTTCTGGAACCAATATCCAACAATGGTCTAGGAATGGCAGTGCTGCCCAGCGTTGGTTTATCGATTATATACCCGGTGGATTTAAGCTGTCTTCCGCTCTGAATGGAGCGTTCGTAATCGATGTTTCTGGAGGCAACAGCGCAAACGGAACGAACGTCACTCTGCACGCAAGTAACGATTCAAGGGCGCAGCGGTTTACCTTCAGAGCTACTACGTACGTGCAGCCGCTGCCTGCCGATCAGCAGGCAATGTATAACCGTGCGCAGTGGTATAACAGCAACACGGAATGGCTAATTTTGACTGATACCGTTGGATGCCGTACAGGTATTTTTAGGGGCTCTCGTGGTAATTGGAGGCTCTGGTCTTTCTGGCAGTGTGCTCCAGGCAAAAATGGGTCGCCAACGGTGCTGGGTGAGTTCTCTGTTTACGGAAAGGGCATTTCGTTTGGACACGGATATACCTGCTGGTACTACACGCAGTTTTATGGAGACTATTTATTCCATTCGCAGCCTTGTTATACGGGAACGTTCAATGTGATGGATCACACGATGGGCCATCGCGCGTCGGCTGGGTGCATTAGGCTTACAACCGATCACGCTAAATGGATCTATGACAACATCCCCTATGGAACGAAGGTAGTTAACTACTAAAACTACTAAGGTAGAAGGCGGCTCGCGTTTGGCGAGCTGCCTTCTTTTGACGCAAAGAGTTGCATATTGCTCTAAACCGCGATTAAATGAAACAAAAGTATAGGCATTTTTTCCACATGTTGGATTGCATGATGCGATGCTTAAGCAATACGAGCTCGTGGGGGGATGCACTATGTCGTAGGTGTTGGCGAGACCTTCTGGGGGATGTCATGCGTCATATAAAACGTGCTTGCACATTATTGCAAGTGGGATGTTTGCTGGGGCTGTTTCTGGCGCTGCCCATCGGGCTCAATTCGGGTTCAACGGCATTTGCCGAGACTTCTTCGACCGGGCTTTCCGCCGAAGATACTGAGCAAACCGAGGAGACCGCCGCCCCTGTTTCAGATTCACTTTCAAGCGATATTGCCCAGGAGGGTGAGTCGAGCGACGAGAACCTCGACAGTGCATCCGAGGACTCCACTGAGGGCGTTGATCTGACAAAATATGCGACCCTTGACGCGGGTACCTATTTTCTTACCTCGACTTTGTCGGGGCATCGAGTGCTCGATGTTCCGGGCGGTTCGGTGAGTGCCGGCGCTGCGATACAGTTATATGGGAGAAATGAGACGACTGCACAGCAGTTTGTCCTTGTTGATCTTGGCAGCCGTCAATACGCTTTTAAAAACATTAAATCGGGGTTGTACCTTTGCTACCCAAACGATGCCTCTCGTTTCTCGGACCATCCGCGTCTTACGCAGAATGCTGGCGATGATGGCGCCTGGGGCTTTGCATGGCATGCTCGACAGGTTGGCGGCGGACTCGTCTTTTCGCCTGTCGTCGATGATGATTTTGCCATCGACATCGCTGGCGCCAGCGATTCCAACGGAACAGAAATCCGTCTCTATCAATGCAATGAATCCGCTGCTCAGACGTTTTCGCTTGAGAAGCCCAAGGCTACCATCCTTGCCGAGCTTGCTACTGCCCACGCCTCCGACCTCGCTGACGGCACCTACTATATCCGCTCGGCAAAAAGCTCCTGGCAGACGCTTGATGTTGCGGGTGGATCTAGGTCATCGCGTGTGAATGTCCAAATATATGCCCTCAACGCCACGGCTGCACAAACGTGGACCGTTTCTCATGATCAAAATGGCTTTGTCACATTAACCAACAGTGGTTCCGGTCTTGTTCTTGATGTTTCTGGCGGAAGCGCTCAATCTGGAACGAACGTCCAACAATATGCGTCAAATGGTTCTGCGGCGCAAAAATGGATTGCTGTTAAGGATGGGGGCTCCATCAAGCTGGTGTCCGCGCTTGATCCGTCGATCTGCCTTGATATCGCCAACGGTAATACAAGTAGCGGCACGAACGTGCGAACTTGGTCGGATAATGGCACGATTGCTCAACGTTGGACATTTTTCAATTTAGACGTTCAGCGCGAACAACTGGATGCGCTTGCCCAGCAAAATGCTGGCAATATTGCTGATGGGCGCTATGTCTTGGCACTCGGCGTTGAAGGAGCTAAGGTTCTGGACGTGAACGGTGGCTCTAAAGCCAACGGCGGCAATGTTCAGTCGTATGTGTCGAATATGATAGCGGCTCAACAGTGGGACATTTCGCATGATGAACTTGGCTATTTGATTGTTAAAAATGTTTCCTCTGGCAAGGTGCTTGATATTGCGGGCGGTTCTTGTACGTTGGGGACCAATATTCAACAGTATTCATTCAATGGATCGCGTGCCCAGCGCTGGATCGCCGTTCCCTCGGTGCCTGCTGGCTCGTTCCGGTTGCAGTCCGCAGTTCTGCCCGATCTTGTTCTAGATGTTGCAGGCGGATCTTCCTCGAATGGCGCCAATGTGCAAACATATGAGAGCAACGGTACCGCTGCCCAAAACGTTCGTTTTGTATCGGCCGTTCCCGATGTGGCCCCGTCCGACGATCTTGGTTTGGACGGCTGGTTCACTATTTCGCTGGCATCGGATTCATCTCGTGTGTTTGATATCTCCGGTGGGTCCTCTTCCAACGGGGCAAACGTCCAGACTTATGCTGCTAATGGCACGTTTGCTCAGTTTTTTAAATTTGTATATGAGAATGGCTACTATCGAATCGTGAACGCCCAGTCTGGCAAGGCTCTCGATGTTGATGGTGGCAATGTGTGCCCCGGAACTAATGTCCACCAATGGAGCGGTGACGGCAATAACGCTAATCAGCTGTATTCCATTGTTCGTAACGATGACGGCTCCTATACGGCAACGAATAAAGCAACCGGATTGGTCCTAAGTGTTGCCAACTCTAATGTGTACGGAGACATCCCGTCTGATTCCGCGTCGCAGCGTCTTGCCTTTACAAAGCTGACCTCGCTTTTGCCCGAGGGCTTCTTTACCATTTCGAACTCTGCTTCTTCTGCGGTTTTGGACGTTGCGAGCGGCTCGGCCAGTGATGGCGCTAACGTTCAGCTCTATGGAAGCAACAAGTCGATTGCTCAGAAATGGAAAGTTGCTAAGGTTGCCGACCGTGATAATACGTATACCGTTGAAAGCCTGGTGTCTGGCAAGGTCTTAACGGCAGATGAAGATGGCAACGTTTGCGTCCGATCTTCTGATAATGGTGGTGCTCAGCTTTGGACCGCCCAGATTGACAAGGGCGGCGTCAACTTCGTTAACGTTGCAACCGGCAAGGTCCTAGGTGCCGCAGGTGGCTCAACAAGCAATGGAGCTAATATTAGGGTGTATGATTCTAACGGCACCTTGGCACAGTCTTTCAAGTTGTCTGCCTGCTCGTTAGTTGATTCGGGCACCTATGTTATTGCCACTGCTTCTAACCGTTCCAAGGTGCTAGACGTGGCGAGTGGCTCTCGTTCAAACGGTGCTAACGTGCAACTTTGGTCTTCCAATGATTCTGGCGCTCAAAAATGGAACGTCAGCGTTAACTCGGATGGAACCATTTCGATTCAAAACTGCCGAAGCAAAAAATATCTTGATGTCCTGAATGCCCAGGGTGCTTCGGGCGCTAACGTTCAGCAGTGGCAGGGGAATGGAAGCTCCGCTCAGCGCTGGCGTGTTGATTACGTGGGCGGCGGCTCCTTTGTCCTTCGTTCTGCGCTTAACGACTCGCTCGTTTTGGATGTGAACGGGGGTGCGCTTAATGATGGAGCCAATATCCAGATTTACGCTGCTAACGGCTCCGACGCGCAGGGATTTTACTTTACCCAGACGAGCTATACGCCCGAGGCGGTAGATCTGGCTGTCCCAGTTTACAATCAGTACTCCGCTGGTCTTCCCAACGGCTGTGAATCGGCGGCCCTGACCAACGTCCTTAACTATTACGGTTTTGGTGTTGGTCCGTGTGAGATGGCCGATCGATGGATCCCCCGTAGCTCTTGGGACTTTGTCTGGTGCTTCTGGGGAGACCCTCACAGCTACAACAATGGTAACGAGATCTGCGCTCCTGGACTCAATAGGGCTGCCAATAATTTCCTGGCAAGTAGGGGGAGCAGCCTGCGTTCGTACGACATGTCGGGAACCTCTCTGTATGACCTCTGCAATTACCTTGATGATGGACATCCGGTCATTATTTGGACTACCGTTCATCAGGGCAACGTTGGAAATATCTATGCCCGACAGGGTGGATATTTTGCTTGCGTTAACTCGCATACGGTTGTTCTGAAGGGTTATAACCCTCAAACAAACAAGGTCATGATCTCCGATACCATCGATGGCTATACCACCTACGATCGAGATTGGATTGCTTGGGTCTACCAGCAAAGAGGTGCGCAAGCAGTCGTTATTAAGTAACCAATTGCAACAATATCGCGGCTCGTATCAACTATTATAGATTCAGTGTTAATTTGAATCGGGGGTCTGATATGAGTTGCAGCCGATATACCCGTGGCCTAGCTGCTATTTCGGTAGTTGCTTTGGCTGCGGGTCTTTTTGTTTCCTCCGTTGGAGTATCTCCGTTATTTGCCGAAGAAGTGTCCACGAACGGACCCGACGCTAATCGAGTAATCGAATTTGGTGCAGCCGATGACGGTGACGGTAGCTTAGCTCCGAATAGCTCGACTGTGCTATCTAGCGAGGGGCGATCTGAAGACTCGTCGACATCTGCCGTCGAATCGGCCGATGGTACGACGCCTCAAGATGCTGAGAGCGTTGAGGACTTGGCTGCTAAAAACAAGGGGACGCTTTCTGGCGGTACGACCTATGTTTTTGCTTGCAGCAATGCCTCGCGTAAGGTGTGGGACGTTGCGGGTGGATCTTCCTCAAATGGCGCTAATGTTCAGATGTACTACTCGAATATGACTAAAGCTCAGCGCTGGTTAGTACATGAGGACGAGAACGGCTTTTTAACGTTCGAAAACACCGGTTCCGGCTTGGTGCTTGATGTTTCTGGTGGTATAGCCGAGTCTGGTCGTAACGTTCAGCAGCATGTGGCTAACGGTACGCGCGCGCAAAAGTGGATTGCCGTTAAGGACGCCGATGGAGGCTTGACGATACATTCCGCCCTTAACTTTGATTACGTGCTCGATATCGCGGGTGGTAGCTCTTCTGATGGAGCTAATGTCCAGCTATATAAGGCCAATCAGACCGCCGCGCAGCTGTTTTTTGCAATCGACTCTAATCCGGTCATTGACTCTTTAGGACAGAACGTCGCCGACGGTGTTTATTGTTTTGAATCTGTCGGTTTGGCGCTCGATGTGAAAGGCGCTTCTGCTGAGTCCGGTGCGGCTCTTCAGTCGTATGCAAACAACGGTACTGTCGCGCAGGCGTTCCGTCTTACGTATGACAGCGCATCCGGTTATTACACGATTGCTTCGCTTGTTTCAGGCAAGTTGATTGACGCCGATTACGGTAGCGTCGTGCCCCGCGGCGCCGCCCACCTCTACGGATCTCTTGATGACGCTGGTTCATATACAAAGAATCGTTTTTGGATCCTTGAGCCTTCTGGAGAGGGTTTTGCCATTAAAAACGCCGCGAATGGGCTGTATCTTTCGTTTGAAAGCGGCGTCGCCGTCACCTCGACTGATGCCGTCACTTGGACTTTGACGCAGACGAAGGGCTTTACCTGGACGCAGGCTGATGTCGATGCCTTCGCTGCTGCACAGGGTTTGCAGATCCCCGATGGAACTTACGCCCTCGGTATGGACTCATCACCGCGAAGTGCTGTCGATGTTTCTGGTGGATCTGTTTCGAATGGCGCTAACATCCAAATCTATGCCTCCAACAACACCGCAGCTCAACGTTGGGTCATTAAGAATACGCTCGACTCAAATGGCCAGCCTACCGGCTATGTGACGATTGCTCATGCAGGAACCTCTTCGGCCCTCGATGTCACGGGTGGAGGCAAAAAGTCCGGCACCAACGTTCAGCAATATGCCGTGAATGGCACTGCCGCGCAGCGATGGATTCCTGTTAAGCAGACAAATGGGTCATTCGTATTTTATTCCGGCCTTGGACGAAATCTTGTTTTAGACGTAAGCGGCGGAAGCGTCTCTAATGGCGCAAATGTTCAAATTTGGACAGCAAATGGCTCTGCAGCGCAGCGTTTTATCGCCATCGATGCTAATCCTCATGTCACGGCGGGCACCCAGTCGGTTGCGGATGGTATGTATCAGATCAATTCCGTTTCCGATTCTTCTACATGCCTTGACGTGACGGGAGGTTCCGTCTCTAACGGCGCCCGAATTCAAACGTATGCCACAAATGGCACAATGGCTCAGTGTTTTAAGCTTTCGTTCGATTCCGCCACGGGTTTCTACTCGATCCGTTCCGCGAAGTCTACCAAGGGACTTGATCTTGATAGCGGCGATATTTTCCCGGGCGCAAAAGTTCAACAGTGGGATTTCCCCGGCCTTGGCTCAAATCAGCAGTGGCGTATTGAGCCCGATGGAGATAGCTATGCAATCCGTTCCGTTGCGAGCAATCTGGTGTTGGAACGTAAACCCGATGGTTCCGTGACGACTGCCTATGAGTCCGGCAGTGCTGCACAGCATTGGACTTTCGAAGTCTTTACCGTTTCGCTCGATGAAGGCTGCTACTCCATCTGTTCGGATTCTACGGGTAAATATCTCGACGTTACCGGTGGTTCCTATGCAGACGAAGCTCCACTGCAGGTTTATACGGGAAACGGTACCCTGGCTCAGAAATTCTGGGCTCGTAAGGATGATCGGGGCTATTACTCGTTCCAATGCGCCAATTCTGCCAGGTATCTTTCGGCTCGAGAGTCCGACGGTGCCATTCTTCAAATCTCGGACAAAGAAGACGACGAGGCCAAATGGTCGATTGAAATCTGCTTTGGGAAGGGGATTGAGCTTAAGAATAAAAAGACCGGTAAGGTACTGTCCATTTCTGGTTCTGGCGGATCTGTTGTCTGCGTTGACGAGAACGGGGCCACGTCGCAAGGGTGGAGCATCACGTCCGTCCCCCTTATTTCTGACGGTTTCTATGAGTTCGCTCCCATGCATGCAACTGGACAACGACTTGATGTGACTGGTGGCTCTCGCTCGAATGGCGCAAACGTTCAAATATATGTTTCTAACGGTACGCTAAGCCAGCGTGTTTGGGTCCGTAGCGTCGGTGGCGGCTGGCACTCGCTTACGGCTTGTTGTTCTGCTTACCCACTTGATGTTCTCAACTGTTCTGATGCGGATGGCACGAACGTCCAGCAGTGGCAGTGGAATGGTTCGAATGCGCAAAAGTGGCGTTTCGAAATGGGGGAGAGCGGAATCAAGATTGTTTCGGCTTGCGGCAATAAGGTCCTGGAGGTAAGCGACGGGGCTACCGCGAATGGAGCCAATGTCCAGCTTTGGTCTTATACGGGCTCCGCTGCTCAGTCTTGGCGCGCTCTCTCTGCTGAGCGTCCTGCGAAGATCGGTTATCAGAATCCTTCGAACTATCCGCAGGTAAGTAGCTTGACGGTGAAGCTTCCGAGCTATTGCACGGGCGAGTTCACCTATGTTACGCCGTCTCGTATTGCGATCGATGCCACACGAGACGACTGCGTCAATGCCTTTATCCAGCGTGCCTATGAGTATGTTGGCACGAAGTACATCGAGCCCTACTCTACCGCGCCTGGCGGCGCCGTCGATTGCTCGGGTTTTGTGCTGCAGTGCCTCTATGCCACGGGCATGGATATGGGTATCTACAACCCCTATAACCATCGTTGGCTTTCTTGGCAGACGTACAACTCTATGAATTGGTACAATAACGGTACCTTTATGCCGGTAAGCGTCAACAGTATGCAGCGCGGCGACGTTATCTATTACCGCGGGCATATCGCCATCTATTTGGGGGATGGGCGCATGATTGACTCCTGGCCCCGTCAGGGTGTCGGCGTCCATGGTGTTTACGAGCGCGGTAATCCCATTGGTGCTGCACGCCCGTTCGTATAATCCAATTTTGTTTATCGAGGTCCATTAGAGATGAAAAAATCAGTTCTGTTCATGCCTTTGATTCCTGCATGCTTCGCGGTTGCTGCCTTGTGCTCTCCCATTCAGGCGTACTCAATTGAATTGGCTGCCCCAAATGATGAGGTCTTAATTTCTTCGGTAGTGTCGACAGATGATGATTCGATCGAAGCCGATGGTGCTTTTGAAAAGGATTCCGAGAGGTCCACGGAAGATGCTGGTGATATCACTCCTGGCGATGTACAGACTCCTGCAATGGGTGATGACGGGGCTGACACCTCTTCTCCTGCCCTGGCTGCTCCTGTTGAGCCTTCTGCCCTGCCTTCGAATCCGCAGATTCCCGACTTTCCTGAAGCGGACATCGATGAGGGCGTCTATGAGATCTCTAACGCCGGCTCAAATAGGGTCCTCGATGTCTCGGGCGGCTCATGCGATAACGGAGCTAACGTCCAGCAGTATGGTCAAAATGGCACGCCCGCTCAGCGCTGGAGAATCGAGAAGTTTAATGGGCATTATTTGCTCGTAAATGTCGCGAGCGGCAAGGCACTCGATGTGTCTGGCGGTAACGGTGCAAACGGCACGAATGTTCAGCAATATGTTATCAATCACACGAATGCGCAGCTTTGGGACTTTGTTGCCCGTCAAGATGGCGGCTATTATATTAAGTCCTGCTTTGGCGACTATGTGCTCGATATTTCTGGCGGTAGCGTTGCCAATGGGGGAAATGCACAGGTTTATAGCTGGAATGCTACGAATGCGCAGGTCTGGAATCTCATTAAGATCGCTCAGACTATCGATGATGGACTGTATCGACTTGGCTCCATGCTTAACGGTGGTCAGGTTGTCGATGTTACAGGTGGCTCTTTGAGCGATTCGGCGCAAACTCAGCTTTATGGTTCCAATGATACGCTTGCTCAGTATTGGACGTTTACGTATAACAAGTCGACGGGATATTATACGGTCCGCTCTGCGGTGTCGGGTAAGGTTCTTGATTGTCGCGGTGGTGGTGTTTCGAATGGAACTGCGGTCCAACAATATGCCGAAAACGGTACGACTGCTCAATGGTGGCGCGTCGTTGTTAACTCCGACGGCAGCGTGTCTCTTATCTCCGCGAAAAGTGGGTTGGCCCTTGATGTTACAGGGGC
The DNA here is from genome assembly GCF_050314535.1 of Collinsella sp. SGI.095. Lineage (NCBI taxonomy): Bacteria > Bacillati > Actinomycetota > Coriobacteriia > Coriobacteriales > Coriobacteriaceae > Collinsella > Collinsella sp. SGI.095. Next base: position 55,765 of record NZ_JBNPNG010000006.1, on the reverse strand, counting down.
TAATTCTGCCAACGGAACTAAGCTGCAGCTCTATTCCCAAAATGGAACGCTCGCGCAAAAATGGACGCTGTCGGTTCCGACGGTATTTGTGCGTGACGGACTGTACGAGATCTACTCTCGCGTAGACGGCAACCGTCTCATCGATGTCTCTGGTGGATCGAAGGCGGACGACGCTAAATTACAGGTCTGGAATCGTAACGGCACTTTGGCTCAGAAATGGTCGGTTAGTGTTTGCGACGATGGATCAGTTCTTATCAAGGGCGCAAATTCGGGTAAGTACCTTTCGCAAAGCGACGGCAAGCTGATGAGTGCTAAGGAGGCGGTGGAGGGTTCTCACTGGATTCCGCGTGTGTCTCCAATGGGCGGTCTTGTTCTTGTGAATGCAGTCTCGGGTGCTGTGATTGATTTGACAGGTGGCAATGCCACTGTGGGCACCGCGATTCAGATGTACGTCAATAACTTTACGGCTGCTCAGGCATGGCGTTTTGTTGCGGCTTCACTTATTGACGATGGTTATTATGTTGTGGTGAACCAATCGAGCGGTAATCGTGTTCTGGATGTTGCCGGCGGATCCAGCAGTGCCGGGGCACGCGTACAGCTGTATACCGCTAATGGAACGAACGCGCAAAAGTGGTATGTCCGTTCTTTGGGAAACGGCGCCTACAGTCTGACTGCCTTTGTATCTGGAAAGGCGCTCGACGTGCCGAGCGCTAACGCATCTAATGGCGCTTCTGTTCAGCAATGGGATTGGAATGGTTCTGGTGCACAAAAGTGGCTGCTTCGCCTTGCTGACGACGGCGGCATCGCATTTTATTCGATGCTCGCTGACGGTTCTTTCGCTTTGGTGAACAGCGATAACGGTCTTGTTCTTGGCAATGGAGATGGCGATTCGTGGCGTTTTGATATTACGAATGTTTCTGAGCAGCCTTACGCTGACGCTAACGGTGCGCAAAGGCGACTCGTCGACATTGCTTATTCCACTCCTACCCCTGGTGCCAATCTTTGCTCCGAGTGGATTTCGAGGGTGTTTAATGCAGCCGGTTATGGCTATGCATACGGCGATGCCTGCGACATGTTTTGGTCTTATTGCCACGACAGCAACCGTGCTAATTTGAAAGTTGGTATGATTGTCGCTGTTCCGTCCCATTCCCACAATTGGGCGGGCTCTAGGTGGGGCCATATTGCAATCTATATTGGTGATGGCAAAGTTATTGAGAATATTGGTCGAGTTAACGTTCGCGGACTTAATGACTGGGTCAATTATTATGGAACCACGTATACGCCGCTTTGGGGTTGGTATCGCAATATCGCCCTATGTTAGTTTGGATTTAGGTTGATGGTTATGCGCAAGAAAACTTTTCTCGCTTCGTCGCTATTGGTTGCTCTCGGTCTGCTTTGCAGCCTGGGGGCAACCCCTGTTTTTGCCGACGATGGTTCGCTTCCGGTCGATGCATCTCTAGAGGAGCGTCTTGCCTATGGCGAGGCACATCCCGCGGATGATTCCAACGACTATACCGCCGGCAGCTCGATGGATGGTGAACCGCTTGTCGCAGCGCTCGACGATCGTTCTGCAAGCGGGTCTCCCTATTGGGGCGGCACGAATGCTTCTAAAGTGTTCTATAACGGGTATGGCGAGGTTTTTGCGTCTCCGGCGCTAAAGGTCATTGATGTTTCTGAGTGGCAGGGGTCGATTGACTGGAATAAGGTTCAAAATTCTGGCGTTGATGCTGTAATTTTGCGCTTTGGTTATTCGACGACCCATTTTGATAAACAGTTCGAGCGCAATTTACGTGAGGTTCGTCGCTTGGGAATTCCTTTTGGTGTGTATATCTTTAGTACGGCTCAGAATTCGAATGATGCTACAAGTGAGGCGTACTTTACCCAACAGATCGTATATAAGTACAGCCTGTACGATCTGTCGCTGCCGATTTTTTATGACCTTGAATCGTTCTATGACAGCAACGGTAATGCGATATCGCCTAATAGCGCCTCTGCGTACGAGGGTATCGTGAATGCGTATTTTAATACCCTCTCTGGTTTTGGCATTAACAACGTGTCCATTTATTCTGGTCGTTGGTACGCGGATACGTATCTAAAAGCTGCAAGTGTGCGCCCCCGTGTGTCTTGGATTGCGGAATATGGCCCTAAGCTCAGAACTTCGTTTAGTTGCGCCGGACAGTACGGATGGCAGTACACTTCGTCGGAGCGACTTGACGGCATCACCGCCAACACTGTTGACATGAATGCTTTTTCTTCGGCCGATTTTGTCAACGTAGTTAATCTGCCCGATCATGCTCTCGCAGACGGGACTTACTATATTGATTCGATAGCAAAGGATTCCTCGAGCGTTACTGTTGGTGATGACGGGCAGCTTTCTTTGTTCCATGCTCAAGGGTCTTCAAATCAGCGCTTTATTCTTGAGTCGTCTGGTTCCGGGGCCTATCGAATTAAGTGCGAATCTACTGGACAATATCTATCCGTTGCCGGCGACGATGCGCAAAGTGGTTCTTCGGTTATTCAAGCCGCTTATGCTCAAGACAATCGTCAGCTTTGGCATATTCGTGTTGCCGATAGCGGCTTTTATATCCAGTCTGCTCTGGGTAACTGGGTGCTCGATCTTTGCAGCGGTAACACTGCGGATGGCACTTCGGTTAGGATTTGGGCTCCGAACAAATCGAATGCCCAACGTTTTACCTTTGCTTCTTCCTCGACCGTGGAGACCGACAAAGCTTTTGTTGTTAAGAGTGCGCTCAACTCGCAGCTGGTCATGGATATCAACGGTGGGTCTTCTGACAATCGCGCGCGTCTCCAGATTTACACTTCCAACAATAGCCAAGCGCAGATGTTTACCTTTAAGCAGGTCGGTAATGGCCTATACGAAATCGTAAACGTTAACTCTGGCAAGCCCTTTGAGGCTCAGGGGGGCTCCGTTTCAAACGGTGGCACCATCTCTCAATACTCTTCTAACGGAACCAGTGCACAGCATTGGTCTGTTATTGACTGTGGTAATGGCGAGTATTCATTCATAAACTCTAAGTCCGGCAAAGCCATTGATGTTCCTGGCGCCAATGGCGTGAGTGGGTCCGCACTGCAAATTTATACCTATAACGGATCTGACGCTCAAAAATGGACGCTCGCTTCGGCACGCACCCTTCGCCAGCAGCTTGATGATCTTGCCGCTTCAAGCAGGGGACTTGTAAAGGAGGACGCTGAATACGCCATCGGTTCTTTATCTGAGCGTCAGGTCCTTGATATTTCCGGCGGATCTGCGAATTCCGGTGCAAATCTGCAGGTGTATGCATCTAACGCTACACCGGCTCAGCGCTGGACGTTTACGTATGACAAGAATGGTTATGTATCCATTACCAATGTGGGGTCGGGCAAGGTTTTAGACGTTTCCGGTGGCAGTAAGAAAGCCGGCGCCAATGTTCAGCAATACGCGTCTAACGGGTCTTGGGCTCAGAAGTGGATTCTTGTAAATTGCGGCGACGGCTCGGTTAAGATCTGTTCCGCGCTTAAGACCGATTTTGTCTTGGACCTTGCCGGTGGGGCCACTTCGAATGGTACAAATGTCCAAGTTTATGACGATAATGGTACCAATGCCCAGCGATTCCGCCTGTATACAGCCGGAGATGTTTCTAAGGGTCAAACAATTGATTCTCAGTCTGCTGTCGTAACGGCTCCTGATGGCCGTGTCTTTGATGTGACCAGCGGTAGCATGGATAGCGGTGCCGCTATTCAGCTATATAGCCCTAACGGGACTATTGCGCAGGGATTTGGCTTTGAATACGATGCCGACAAGGGTCTTTACGCAATCAAGTCTGCAAAATCTTATCGCTATCTATTTGCCCAGGACGGGGATATAGTTCCCGGCTCTGATGTTAAGCAGGGGAGTGCCTCGCCCTCGTCTTCTAATTATTATTGGGCTATCGAAGATGCTGGTAATGGCCTGTACCGTATCGTTAACGCTGCTTCTGGCTGTGCTCTAGGCGCAAACGCTTCTGGTAAATTGGCCACGGTTTCCAGAGGCGATTCCCGTGAGCTTTCGGTCGCATTTACACCTTCTGGCTTTAAGTGCTTGCGCTCCGAGCAAGATGCTGAGGCCAAGGCGCACGTATCCGATTTGGCAGACGGCGAGTATCTCGTAAGCTCCAGCAAGAGCTCCTCGTATGTCTTGGATGTTACTGGCGGCTCGAAAAGCAATAGCGCCAATATCCAGTTGTACAGGTCGAACATGACCAATGCCCAGCGTTGGGTTGTTTCCCATGACGACAGGGGCTATGTTACGTTTACGAATGCTGGCTCCAATAAGGTGATCGATGTCGCTGGAGGAAACGCTTCCGCAGGAACAAACATTGCCCAGTACGTCTCCAACGGCACGTATGCTCAAAAGTGGATTGCCGCCATGCAGCCTGATGGTACGTATCTCATTGAGAGCGCGCTGAGGACCGGTTTATACCTTGGATCGAGAGGATCCGGCGCGTCCAATGGTGTAAACGTTGAGCTGAGCTCTAATGAGGGCGCCTCTCACTTTGCCCTGTTGGGTACGTCCCCGTCTGTCGCAAAATGAGGCGATATCCTTCTGAAGGGTTATTTCAAGTTAAGTCGCGCTTGCAGTTCCACCGTTAAGGTCATTGGCGATGCCTGTAGCTTAAGCTCGAACTGAGCAATAATTTAGCCTTGCAACAGCAATAGAACGTTTGCTCAGTTTTTTAGCTTCAAGTATCGCGATGACTATCATGCTATCTCTATTGCAAAGTCATAAAGGCGCTTGATGTAAATGGCATTAAACTTATTTTAGACGCCGATGTTCAGCAATGGCCCTTGGTTTTTGAAAAAACGAATAGGCTTTTTGCTGCACTCGATAATGGTGATGGTGTGTCATCCCTTGCGAGTATATTAACTGGCTTAGTTTTTGATGCAGCTCAGGCATATATACATGCATATCTTCCCAATGGAACCGCCGCTCAAAAGCAGTTGCCTCATCGGGTTAATGAGTTTTTGGATGAAGGCGCCTTTTCTTTCGAGTCGGACACGAGCTCAAAAGTCCTGGATGTTGTCGGCGGTTCAATGAATGACGGCGCTGCGGTCCAGCTATATACATCAAATGGGTTGCGTGCTCTAAAACGGTATTTGAGCAAGATAACTGGGCCGCAGACCGAATACGAGATTAAGTGCGTCGGTTCTAGAAAAGTGTTTTCTCTGACTGATGGGGGCTGGTTCAGCTGACATCCAGCGGTGCTGACTCTCAGCGGTGGCGTAGTGCATTTTCTTGCGGCAAGATTGTCCCGCAAAATATAGCTACAGGTCAGCGTCTCCGGGCTTCCGGCTCCTCCGCGTCCTTAGGAATGGTCGATCGATCATATGGGGACTACGGCCAATACGCCTTAGTATGCTACTCTTATTATAAAAACACAATCTAAGGCTGCGCTCGCTAGATCCAAAGGGTGGAGACATTTGACGATGGGGGGGGATAATGTCGGAATTTACAAGTGGTATTCATCGGCTAGCCGTCCTGTCGGTACGGATGTTAACTGGCTTGTAGTAAAGGCGATTCAGTATTTAGGTAATTTGAACCATTTTGAGAGAGAGAGTAGTTCATTCAATGCAGTCCTCAAACAAAAATAACAATGAAGTTGGGCTAAATAAGTTTATTCTGCTCCTGATCTTGTCTGTAGCCTCTGCTTGCGCACTTTCGTTTAAGGTGCTTGATCAGGCACAGACTTTTTCACTCCGGCAATTGCTGCTCCATGTTTGTGATGTGATCGGAAGCAAAGGGGCTCTTTCTCTTACTATTGTCAGCGCGGCTCTTTTTTGCTGTGCGTTTTTTGGTGAGTCATATTTTGCCAATTTGAGTCGAAGAAAAAAAAATCTAACCGTATTCTTTTCATTTGTGGTCTCATGCAGCCTCGTTATTCCTGGGGTTTGGGGCCAGGGACAAGAATCGAACGTTTCATTTCCTTGGTATACTAACGTCGATTTGAGTCAGGCAAGTGTTTATTTAATTGCTCTCTATATTGTTGAAATTGCATTATGTACTTGGGCATTTTCAATAATAATTGCGTCGGTAATTCGGGCTGTCAAATCGGAGAAGATAAAGATTGTAAGCTTTAAAGCTCAAGTTTATTTAGAGAGAATTAATTTTAGCTTAAGCTCCATCATTAAATTGGCCTTAGTGATTTTCGGTTGTTGGATTCCAATTCTGGTTATAAATGGACCAGTTTGCATTCCGATGGATTCTATGGTCCAGCTAATTCAAGTTAGAGGTTTTCCTGCATGGGATCCTATGATGATGATCCCGCTTCCTGGATATTGGTTCAGCGACCATAATCCTGCGTTGGATACTATTATCTATGGGGCATTTGATTTCTTTGGTCGTTTGTTTAATAGCGAGTTATTTGGATTGGCTCTGTATACTTGGGTTTGGGCTTTTTTTGCTTCCGTTTCGCTTTCAGCTGAGATTTTATGGGTGAAGTCGCGTTTTAAGTTGCCAACGAGTGTCTTATTTATTTGCGTGGCTTTAATTTCATTCATCCCTGCTTGCTCTTCATACATGACAATCTTGATGAAAGATAGCACGTGGATTCCCTTTTATGTTCTCTGGATGGTGGCTTTTGAGGAATTGTGCTACAGGGTGTATTTAAACAAGAAGATAGGATGGAAGTTTGTACTGTTTTCGGTATGTTTAACAGTTTTAGCTGGATTAACAAAAAAGACTTCCATCTATATTTCTGTACTGTCCCTTTTGACGGTATTGATTTCAGCAAATTCAAACCGAATTAAAATATTGTTCTCATTACTTTTTCCGGCTGTTGTGGTTTTATTTTTAGTTCCCGCCTTTATATTTCCTTTACTTAGGATTGCCCCCGGTGGTGGTCAGGAGATGTTGGGAACTCCGATTCAGCAAACCGTATATGTCGTTAGTTTGCATCAATCTGAAATTGAAAAAAAAGATATTGATACAATTTCTCGTGTTGTTGATCTAAGTTCTGCAAAACAAAATTGGAACAAAGCGACTGTCGATCCCGCTAAGCAGTCTTATAAATCGCATGCTTCGACGATGGACAAGCTTGCTTTTATAGGTTTATGGGTCAAACTATTAATTCACTATCCGCTTGATTGTGTAAATGCAGTTCCCTTTTTAAGAAATTTCTTTTTGCTTGGGCCAACTTACTATACAAATGGTGCTTTAAAGAATGGATGGGAGCCGAGTGGCGGATACGCCATTTTGTCCCAATTCTCTGATTGTGAACTGTCATGGGCTCAGGAGCATCTGTCTGTTCCCCTAATTAACTTCTTAAATAAGACCCCTGTGTTAATGCTGCTTGGAGCTGAGGTGCTTTATACATTGTGGCTCCCTTTGGCTGTTCTTTGCGTTAATCTTGCCCATCGTAAGAAAGTTTTTATTCCGATGGCCATGCCTTTTCTGTTTACATATCTTACGATGTTGATGCTTCCTGCATACCAAACTAGGTACTCAATATCTTTTCTGTTTTGTTTCATCTTTCTGATTGCATTTGCATTCCCGGTAAATAAAAATACCCTTTGTTAGGATCTTATTTTGAAGTTTTCAGAGTTTAAAATTCTCGATATACAGCGGAAGACATCAATACTTGTTTTTGTTGCCCTGTGTTCTTGTTTTATATTCAGTTTCAGTTGCTCACTCGACTCAAATGGTTGCGCTATTTGGGTTCGAAGCTCTGTTTTGGAAATCACGGCCTGGATTTTAGCGGTATTGCTTACCACTTATTTTTATATTTTCCATTGTTCTGGCACTCAACTCGATTTGGGTGTTTACGTAGTTTCGTTCTTTATTGCAATGCTTGATATGCTTGGCGGGTCTCTTCATAAAACGAGTTCCCTTTCGCCTCTATGCGATAGTCCGATTCGAGCTGTGAGATCAATTGCATATGTTTTGTTGTTTACTTGGTTTATCTACATGTTATTTAAAGTCGGAGTTTATTTTGCTTCCAATTTTGAAAGATGCAAATGGCTTGCACGGGCAAACAACTGGATTGTGTCGCAAAATACTGCCAAAATTGGTCTGATTTTAATTATTCTTTGGCTTCCGTACCTGATTGTGTTCTTCCCGGGATCCTTGCCGACTGACACAGCCCGTCAACTTGGTCAGTGGTATGGCGCTCGTGGAGTAGCACTTGATAATCATTTTCCCTATCTAACAACTTTAACCTATGCTTTGATTTATAGCTGTGGGCGTTATTTTGGATCAAACGGAGTTGCATCTATGGTTTTTCTGACTGTCTTTCAGACGGTCTGCGGGGCCTATGTTTTCTCTATCTCACTTAAAAGACTTGAGAATGCCTTTCATTCTAATATTGCTTTATTTGCCCTTTTGTTTTTCGGTCTCTTTCCTGTAATACCGAGTTACGTTTTATCAATTAGCAAGGATTATCTTCATGCGCTTGCTGTTCTATATTTCTGTGTCTGTTTGCTTTTGTTTTACCAGCAAGATAGTACCGTCGAGCAAAAGCATTCTATTAAATGCCGTATTGAAATGGTAATTAGTTCAACACTTGTTTTGCTTACGCGAAATAACGGTTTCGTAATTGTATTTATCGGTTTAATCGCATTACTTGCCCTTTCCGAATCAAAGGGATTTAAATTATTCCTAATTATGTTTAATGTTGCATTTTTTGTCCTATGGAATTCTTTTCTTCTCCCAATATTTGGGGTGCTTCCTACTGAATCAGGGGAGATGCTTTCGATTCCAGTGCAGATGATCGGCAGGGTGTATCAAACCGAGAAGGAAGTTCCTGAAGACTTGGATGCCCAGATTAAATGTTTCTTTGATTCCGACGAGTTTGATATTAAAAAAGCATATAACCCTTTAATTTCCGATCCGCTAAAGGGTCACCTTAAGTTTGATGATCAACACTCGGCTATTGATTTTGCAATTCTTTCTCTTAGACTTGCTTGTCTGTTTCCATGTACATCTTTATCTGGCGCGCTTTGCACGACATTCGCTTATTGGTACCCGTTTACTCAGGGTACGTATTGGATGGAGGATGCTCCTTATTATTCATGGGATCAATGGTCTCTAATAGATGCGGGCTGGTTCGAGGGCTATTCGTGGAGCCAAGAGTGGAATGACAAACATTCAATTGATAGTGTTGCTCTTAATGATATTCACTTGAATAGCGTTGTTTCAATTCTTTATAAACCTGGTTTTTATTGCTGGTTTTATTTAGTTTTGATTTGTCTTTCGTCGATTTATAAGAAATATCAACGGGAAGTTACGATCTTTTGTGTTCCTATGTTCTCTCTACTTCTATCATTGGTGGCCGGCCCGTGTGCTTCGCTTCGATATACTCTTCCCTTTATCTTTTCGCTTCCAATTGCTGTTTATTTATTAGTGAATATTGCTGGAGGTAAAAGTGCGTTGCAGGAATAGCAAGATTGAAGCACTCAGGCTTGTGTCAATGTTAATGATCGTTGCGGGGCACTATTTTTCTGAGGATAACTGGGCATGTCATGCCGATGGATCTCTTTTGCATTCATGGTGTGCATGCTTTCATAATGCACTGATTATGTTTGGACAAATTGGGGTGTGTTTATTCGTTTTAATTAGCGCATTTTTCCTCTCAAAATCAAACTCATCTCCTAAACGACGTTTATTTCGGCTCTGGGTGCAGGTGGAGTTTTATTCAGTATCGTTCCTGGTGGTTTTTGCTTTCCTTATCATGTATGGGTTTATTGATCAGAGTTATGCCGAATGGCTCTCCTTTAGGAATGTGTTGACCTCATTTTTCCCAGTTGTTCAAGGTGCCTATTGGTTTATCAGTGCGTTTTTTGTGTTAAATTTAGTTGCTCCATATGTCAATAAATTACTTAATGATATGGATGGTGCTGCTGTTCGTAACTTCGCTGTATCTTTTTGTATGATTACATTCGTTTGGAAGTATATTAATCCATCCAACTGCTATTTCAATGATATTTTGTATCTAGTGGCTGTTTATTTAGTTGGATATATGGTGAATAGGTTTTTGGATCAGTTGCCAAGATTTAATCTCCTAACTGTTTTTGGAATAATTTGTTTCTGCTACTTAGCGGTTGTAGTTGGTACGCGAGCCATCACTTCCGCAACTGTTGCTAATCTTGGGATGTCCTATCCTTCAAATCTATTTATTGCCGGTCCTGGAGCTTCTCCTCTGTTCTCGCTTGTAGCTGCGTGCCCTCTTTTTATTTACGTTGTTCAAAAGGGCTCATCTTTTGAGTCGGATTGGTTTAATCGTATAGTCAACTCACTTGCATCTGCTACGCTCGGGGTCTATTTGATTCATGAAAATATGTTCTTGAAACCCTTTATTTGGGCGACAGTTTTTCAATTGTCGGAGCCTGCTTCAATTCTTGGGAAAATCGTTCTTTCCTCTGTTTCTATTTTTATTTTATATACTTTATTGTTGCTTCTATCGTTTGTAATCCAGCGGGTTATTGTTAAACGTATCGGTAATCTTGCTTCTATTTCTTTTTTATCTAAAAAAGTTTCCTGATTTCGGAGAGATTGATGTCAAAAAAAATCGCTGTTTTAATTCCTTGTTATAACGAAGCTCTAACAATTGGAAAAGTTGTCGATGATTTTATGCGCGAGCTTCCAGAAGCAAATATCTATGTTTATGACAATAATTCAAGCGATGATACTGCTTGCATTGCTCGTGAACATGGGGCCATTGTTCGATTTGAGCCTCGTCAGGGTAAGGGCAATGTTTGCCGTCAAATGTTTCGTGATATCGATGCCGACTGTTATCTGATGGTTGATGGCGATGATACTTATGACGAGACAATGGCTCGCGCGATGTGTGAGCCGATTCTAAAAGGCGAAGCGGATATGACGGTTGGAGACCGCCTTTCTAACGGTACCTACGCCGAAGAGAACAAAAGGGCCTTTCACGGGTTCGGTAATAATCTTGTTAGGGCAATGATCAAATGGATCTATGGCTATTCTTTTGATGATGTTATGACGGGTTATCGAGCGATGAGTCGGCCTTTTGTCAAAACTTTCCCTGTACTATCTGAAGGTTTTCAAATTGAGACCGAACTTTCAATTCATGCTGTTGATCGTCGTTGGCGCATCAAGGATATTCCAATTGTTTACCGCGACAGGCCAGCCGGATCTGAATCTAAGCTGTCTACTTTTTCTGATGGAATTAAAGTTGTTTGTATGATTGGCACCTTATTCAAGGACTACCGTCCTCTGAAGTTCTTTGGTCTGGTTTCTGTTCTTTTCTTGCTTCTGGGCCTTATTGCTGGAATTCCTGTAATTGTTGATTTCGCACGCACTGGCCTTGTTGCACGCCTTCCTACCGCTATTCTCGCTACTGCCTTTATATTCCTTTGTGGTCTGTCTTTGACAACAGGGTTTATTCTGGATTCTGTTGCCAAAGTTGAGCGTAAGGAATGGGAACTTAGCGTCTATAAGATTAGCCAAAGTTCCCAAGTTAAGGAGTGCTAGATGTCTCATGCTTTATATGGGGTTTTCTATGAGGATGTTTGCAGCGACGGCTTAATGTCGAGTCGAATTAGGTCTCTTGTAGATTCAGCAATTAAGTACAACTCTCTTATTCAGCCCGGCCGCTCGCTTGTCTATCATTTTTATATGGGAGAAAAGTGGCAATACCCTTGTTTAACTGATCAATCAACGCTAAATGGTGGGTTAACTTTTTCCAATGGACTTCAACCTTTCTTTTCTGTAAAAGCTGAATCTTTGATTCATCCTTTATCCGAGTATTCTCCTCATTATTTCGCAGGCCTTGAGCATATTAAAGACGATGGACATCGTTATATTCTTTTGACGCCTGACGACGCTACCGATGCTGACGTTGAGATGCATAACCCTCTTTCGTCGAAGCAGGAAATCTATCGTAATCTTGAAGCATGCTGTCCCGTTGCTTTTGACGATTTTCGCGAAATTCAGCGACAGCGTCGTTGGAATAGGGGATTGGGTCCTGTTGATCAATTTGAGGCTCCAGATTTAGCGAAGATTAATCAAGAGCAGACTACTCACCATCCCTATCTAGAGATTGCCCCCGGAGCCGTTAGGCACGGGGCTGAGAAAGCCGTCATTATCGGTATGCATTGGCTCCAGGCCGGCGGCGCTGAGCGCTGGGCTGTTGAGACGGTGCGCCTTGTTCGCGAAGCGGGCATGCTGCCTATCGTCATAACGGATCGACCCAGCCATCAGCCTTGGATTGATAGACCGGAGTTCAAAGATGCCTTGGTGCTGTGCCTTACGTTCCCCATACAGGAGCGTCCAGGCGATGAGCCTTTGCTTCGCTCGCTTGTTGAACAATTCGATATTAGGGGCGTCCTCGTTCACCATTGCCAATGGCTTTATGATCGTCTGTGGTGGATCAAAAAGTATCGTCCCAATGCGACCGTAGTTGATTCACTGCATATTGTTGAATATCCCTATGGTGGTGGTTATCCCAATCAGGCCGTTAGTCGTGATACGTTCATTGATTTACATCATGTGATTTCTCCCCAGCTTGTATCTTGGCTTGTTGATTCTCATGGGGTTGATGCCAATAAGGTTATAGACGCTCCGCTTGTTGGGCTTACTGCCGACAGGGCTGCTAAGGCATGCAAGGAATCTGTGTCTAAGGGCAAACTCACTGTTTGCTTCGTCGGCAGGATCTCTCGCCAGAAAAGGCCCGAAGCATTTGTCCTTCTTGCCAAGAAGCTTGATAAGTGTGCTCCTGGTCGTTTTAGATTTATCATGCACGGCAACGGTGATTTGGACCCTATGGTGGACAAGATCATTGCTCGTCATGGACTTTCCGATGTAATTGAGCGGAGGGGAATGCAGATTCCTGTCGATAAGACGTATTCTGATTCTGATGTCCTCGTGGTTTCTGCCATTAATGAAGGAATTACTTTGACGACGATTGAGTCTCTCAGTGCTGGACTGCCTGTTGTCTCAACTGATGTCGGTTCTCAGAATACGCTTATTCCAACTGAAGCATTGACTCCACGTTCTACCCGCGATTTCATTAAGTGCGCATCGCGTATCCTTTTAAAGATGCTCGAGGATGACGATTTCCGTAAATCCGTCTGGCAATCTGAGATGGATAGGCTAGTGGAGTTTTCAAAGCTAAAAAATGCCAACACCCTCTTTACTGAGATTCTGGGGAAGTGGAGTGATGATGAGCGATAGCCCTACTGTTACCGCCGTTGTAGTGACATATAACCGTCTCGACAAGTTGAAGAATGTTCTTTCTGCTCTTGAGGATCAGACACTTCCTCCCAGTGAGCTCGTTGTTGTCGACAACGCCTCGACTGACGGCACCGGTGATTTCTTGGCTTCATATGCATCTGAGCAGCACGGCGGCATGTCCGTTAAGGTAATTTCTTGCGCGGAGAATCTTGGCGGTGCCGGTGGTTTTTCCACCGGAATGAAATCTGGTTACGATAGCGGCTCTGATTTTGTTTGGATCTTTGACGATGACGGCTATCCCGAGCCCGATGCCTTAGAGAAGCTGATTCAAGGCTATAACGGTGCCGTTGATGAGCTTGGTCCCGATGTCCCATACGCTTGCTCGGTTGTAAAGTTTATTGATGGTTCTATTTGCGAGATGAACAATCCTGTGCCCACTTGGGATTGGGGTCGATTGCTCGCAAAGGGGCAAAACTCTGTCATGGTCACCTCCTGCTCGTTTGTTTCGGTGCTGATTCCACGTTGGGTTATCGAATCTTTCGGCCTGCCTTTTAAGGAATATTTTATTTGGTTTGATGATGCCGAGTACACGCTTCGCATTACTAAGACCTGCCCCGGTATTCAGGTGCTTGACAGCGTGATTATTCATGACATGGCATCTAATAAGGGCGTCAATTTCTCGATGATTGATGAAAAGAATGCGTGGAAATTCTCTTACGGCATTCGTAATCAGGCATCGTATAGGCTCCACCATGAAGGCAAGGCTGCCTATTTGTTGTTTTGTGCTCAGGTTTGCCGCAGCATGAAAGCCGGAGGAGTGGATAAGAAGCTACAGCGTCAGATGCGTAAAAAGATGCGTGAAGCAATTAAGTTCAATCCTAAAATTGATTACCCTCAGTCAATGTAGTTGGCTCTGTGAGTTGATTGGTTATTTGGCTCGTCATCTATATGGCGGGCCTTTTTTACTGTTGGTATTTACTGTATTGCATGATGCGCGATGGAGAGCTTCGCTCTTACGGGTATTATTACTCTTAAAATATTGTTGATATTGGAATTGGACGGCGGAGCTGTTAATGATATCTAAAAGCGATCAGGGAATGATTGTCTCGTCTCATGCGAAGAATGAGGTAGAGAAAGATCGATTTATTCTCAAGCAGCTGGTTACCAAGGATTTTAAGATTAAATATAGGCGGAGTTTTTTGGGCGTTGCTTGGTCCGTTTTGAATCCGCTGCTCATGATGATTGTTATGGCCGTTGTCTTTTCGACCATCTTTGCTCAGGGACGAAACGGCGCAGTGAGTCCTGAGCTTTACCCGCTGTATCTTATTGTGGGTAATGTTACCTTTTCCGTAATGTCGGAATCTACTAACCAGGCTCTCATGTCCATCATATGGGCGTCATCGCTGCTAAAGAAAGTAAAAGTCCATCGATGGGTTTTCCCCGTTCAAAAGGTGCTCTTTTCGCTTGTTAACTTTGGTTTTTCCCTAATCGCCGTTGCCATTGTTATGATCTGGTTCCATGTTGTTCCGACTTGGCATTTAATTCTGCTGCCCGTCTGTCTCTTCCTTCTCATGCTGTTTTGCATGGGGCTGGGCATGATGCTCTCGGCTCTAACCGTATTCTTCCGCGACATTATGCACTTGTGGAGTGTTGTGATTACTGCTTGGACCTATCTCACTCCTATTTTCTGGACAACAGACTTTATCGGTCGGATGCCACATGTTGTTCGCATTATCATGTACGCGAATCCCATGTATAACTACATTCAGTTTATGCGCGATATTTTCTTGTTCCAGACGACTCCGACTTTTTTCACTGTTGGTATGTGCGTAGCTTGGGCGGTTGTTGCCCTTGTATTGGGATACGTCGTATTCCATAAGTCAGAGCATAAATTTATTCTCTATATTTAAGGATTGACCATGCCTTTTTCTGTTAAGGACTACACGGATCAGCCTCTCGCCGTTGAAGTCAAAGATGTAACTATGATTTTCAATATGGCCTCAGAGTCTCTCACTAATCTCAAAGAGTATTTTATTAAGCTTGCAAAGCATCAGCTCTTTTTTGAAGAGTTTCGTGCCCTTAAACACATCTCTTTTGATATCCATCGAGGCGAGGTTGTGGGTCTTGTTGGTACAAACGGATCCGGCAAGTCAACCATGCTTAAGATCATTGCCGGCGTTCTTGAGCCTTCTGAAGGCGAGGTAAAGGTCCATGGCAACATCGCACCTCTGATTGAGCTTGGTGCAGGCTTTGATTCCGAGCTCACTGCTCGTGAGAATATTTATCTCAATGGCGCACTTTTGGGTTATACAAAAGAGTTCATTGACGCCAATTTTGACGGCATAATAGAGTTTGCCGAGCTTCATGATTTTGTTGATATGCCGTTGAAGAATTTCTCTTCGGGTATGGTCGCGCGCATCGCCTTTGCTATTGCCACGATTACCGAGCCCGATATCCTGATCGTCGATGAGACGCTCTCTGTCGGCGATGTATTCTTCCAAGAAAAATGCGAGCGTCGTATTCAGCATTTTATTAAGTCTGGTGACGTTACCGTCCTTTTCGTTTCTCATTCGATGGAGCAGGTTGAGCGTATTTGTCAGCGTGCAGTGTGGATTGAGAAGGGCGATCTTAGGATGGACGGTCCTGTGGATGATGTTTGCAAAGCATATCGAGATCAGTTCAATTAGGATATACTTTCTTTATTTGCTCCATTAGCTCAGTTGGATAGAGCAGGGGACTTCTAATCCCAAGGTCGACGGTTCGAATCCGCCATGGAGCACCCTTTGTATATCAGAGCCATCTTTATGATGGCTCTTAATCTATTGGAGTATGGAATGGGCTCGCTTTCATCTGTTCGCCTGGAAGCTAATTCCGAACTGCTTTCTTCGAAGTATTCCGAACCTGGTGGCCGACATTCATTAAAACGAGTGCTGACATACGGAACGTTTGATTTGCTTCACTATGGTCACGTGCGACTTCTTCAGCAGGCTTCAAAACTTGGCGATTATTTGATTGTTGGCCTTTCAACGGATGAGTTTAATTCGCTTAAGGGTAAGAAGAGTTTTTATCCATATGAGGTCAGGCGTGAGATGCTTGAGGCGCTGCGGTACGTTGATCTGGTAATTCCGGAAGACAGTTGGAATCAGAAACTGGGGGATATACAGGCGTATCATGTAGATATAGTTTGTATGGGTGGCGACTGGAAAGACGATGAGCGATTTGAAGCTCTTAGACCGTATTGCGATGTTGTTTATTTACATCGCACTGCCGGCATCTCGACTACAGAGGTAAAGAGTCGTCTTGCTCAGTAAAAAAATCTTCCGGTGCATCTTAATGATGCACCGGAAGATTTTTATGGCTTGCTAGTCACTAGCAATTATTTTTCTAATCGCATTATTTGCATTTCCACATTCGAGATCATCATGATTTACGTGTTCAAAATGCGTATTGATATCCTTTGGAAGATCGTATATGTTGCCATAACGGCTCCATAGAAAGATATCAGGATTGCACGGCGCTTTAAGCTGTTCCCCTTCAAACTCTATTTGCTGTGTAGGGTACAAATCTTCTATAGGATAGACCCACTGCCTTTGTTTGCCGTCATCTAGATTATCGATAGACCACATGATGCCGACTGCATCTTTCTTATCACAGATGAGTCCAGCTTCCTTAGACCTTTCTAGGCAGCTGTCAAAATACTTCTGGATGTTAAAGTTTTTTTCGCCGGAGTAGTATGGTTCATTTTTCCAGAAATCGAGCTCTGAATCTGTTTCCATTTCCTCAACCATTGTCCGCCGTAATTCCCTTTGCTTTTCAGCGGAGCCGTTATCAATTGAGGGTGCCCAGTCATAGATAAACAAATCAAGGAAACATGGGATATCTTCGTCGTTGTAGAGAAAACGAATTTGACGACAATGCACATAGTAATCATAGACGACAGTAATTTTATATCTATGGTCACTGCGGACAATTTCCTGTAACCTTTCGAGATCATCTCGCATTATGCCAAGATCAGTATCATCGTCCCAAGGTATGAATCCTTTGTGTCTGATGGCACCGATAAGGGTTCCGAAATTAATCCAGTAGTCTATGTTATTGTCTTTGCACAGCGTGTCGAATTCTCCGAGCAATTTTCCGCATCCGAGCTGGAGTAGGCGAAGACCACCCTCTGCTTTGGGCAGTTCTCTGAAAAAGCGTTTTTTGGCGTCCTGTATGCTCTCGCTCGGTTTCCGATAGTTATCCCAGGCGAACATCTTCATGTGTTCGTCGTGTGCGTCAATATCGTTAGCGATAGATTCGATCATTGGAATGGTTCGACAATCAAACTTGTAATCGATATTCATGTTAATACCGTTATCGGCGGTCTCGACTCGTTTATAAAGACGCTTAATCTGTTCTTGCGTTTCTTGTTGGAAACGAATGATGTCATCACGAAGGATTTGAATGTCGTTGTGCATGGCATGTAGGGAACGCGAGGAACCTGGGAGGAATTGTTTAATCATACTGAGCATAATAGGCTTCCCTTCATAAATGGCTTCCAATAGCTCATGGCAAATTTGGTGCGAAAGTGGAATTGGCAGGGTTAAAGTGTCTTGATTGTTTGCGTGACAGGGGGATCTTCCTACTAATAGAATTCCGGCTTTTATATTGCTTAACTATTAATTATATTATCGACTCTCTTCTATTGTGAGCGGCACAAGAACTGTGCTTGGAACATTAATACTCTTCTGCAGCACAGAGGCCTATTTTAATTTCTAAGTGCAACGCTGCTATTGTTCTAATGGGGCGACGATAATTGATTCGGCTATGGTTGTTGTTGAATCAATTGAAAACGTTGACACGGGCTGCCGCTTATTTTCTGAGTCGGTAAGAAGAACCTTAAAACAGTGACTACTGATCGTTTATCTTTTTTGCCTTAGGTTTCCATTCCTTTCGCTCCACCTTGACGACGGAATCCAAGATGAAGCCTGTGACGAGCGGCAATCCGCACGGGAACATAAATGCGATTGCGAGTGTTGCGGTGGGGAAGCGAGGCATCAAACCGGCGGCAAGGTATTCTGTGATGAGAGGGACTCCTAGGATAGGACAGATAGCCGCAAAGATGAGCGCAGCAAGCGAGAAGAACTTAAGCGGACGGTAGTTCTTAAAAAAGGGTACCGATCATGGCAATGACTCTAATAACAACGCTTACGATATTGAGTTAGGACTCCAATCCAGCCGGGCGGTCGCGGTAATCTATGGATACATCTTCGATCCGGCAACGATGGTCAACCGCGTGGATGGATTGTTCTGTTTCGATTTGGAAGTCCTCGGATAGCTCGGGAAGCGTTTTAACTAAGGGCTTGCTTTTGGCACGATAGCCAGTCATGACGTCGTCAGAGCTGTAACCATTAATCCGCTTGTTCATACCGCGTACAAGGTTGTTGCCAAATTCGTGAAAGCGCGCTTGTTCTCCTCGGCGTACGTTTCGTTGGACAGACGATCGTCGACGGTCATATCAGCTTCACCGGCAAAGATGGGTTTGCACAAAGCGTGCACTGACTCCGCTGGATAGGTGTCGTCTCCATCGGCTATGAGATAACAATCGGCCTCGATTTCACGGAACATTTGACGGCTTACGTTGCCCTTGCCTTGACGGGGTTCAGATTTTACGGACGCTCCGTGTTTACGTGCAATTTGCGCGGTGCTATCAGTCGAATTGTTGTCATAGGCGTAGAGTGTGGCTTCTGGCAGCTCGCGGTGAAAATCGTCTACAACCTTGGCGATGGCCAGCGCTTCTTTGCTACAGGGAATGATTGCGGCAATATCGCTTGAATTCACGTTGCTCGCTATGGTTTTATTTTTGACCGTAAGAAGTGTAGCCGTTGGTTATTTAGTCTGGTTTTAAAGGCTTTAAAACCAGATAGGATTCATTCATGAATCGTGCTTTTGTTTAAACAAAGGCCGTAAGACATGGGGATGACTTACGGCCCAGTTTGTTAATCTGGACCGTGGTGTGCTTCAATCGTCGCATAAAGAGACCCGGTACAGCAATTTCACCGCTTATCGATTTCCGTATTGCTCAAATTGGGCTGTTCGTTCAAGCTGTAGTTAAGTATTGTTTAGGGGATTGGGTGATTTGATGGTTGGTACTGATGCAGTTCTAATCTGCTTTCGGAAACGATCGAGGGGAATGGCGCTGCTTCTCTTATTCATCGCGCTTTGCGTAATGCCAACTCAGGCAGAGGCCAAAAGCTATGCTGAGCTTGATGACGGTGTTTACACTATCACTAATGTTATTGCCGATAAATCATTGGATGTTGCGGGCGGTAATTGCGTTAATGGGTCGAACGTGCAGGTTTATGAAGGTAATCATACCTATGCCCAGGCTTGGAGAATTTCTAAGAAAGGGTCCTCTTATTCCATTGAGAATTCGATTACCGGCATGGTGCTTGATGTTGCTGGTGGTTCAAAAATAGCGGGTGCTAATGCGCAGCTATATGATTCGAACAACACGCTGGCCCAACGATGGAAATTTGTCCAGAATGCTGACGGATCGTATTCAATTCGTTCTGACTGCAATGGATTATTTCTTGATGTTGTCGGTGGAAGCAAAAAAATGGAGCCAATGTTTGCCTTTATACGTCAAATGGCACCAAGGCGCAAAAATGGAGGGTCGAGCGCGTCACTCGACCTGTTACAGACGGCTCCTATCGTATTTCTACCGCTCTGTCGGATAAAAAGATGATTGACCTTTGTGGCGGATCTTTAGATAACGGAGCCGCTGTTCAAATCTACGAAGATAATGATTCGTCGGCTCAGGCTTGGAATGTTGTGTTCGACCAGAATACGGGCTACTATTCCATTTTCTCTGCGCTGTCTGGTCGTTCATTTGATATTCCTGGTGGTTCCAAGTCTTCCGGCGTGCGTATTCAACAGTACTCATCTAACCGAACTCCGGCACAGCAATGGCGTCTTCTGCAGACTTCTGACGGTCGCATTGAAGTTGTCTCGGCACTAACAGGTAAGGCGTTGGACGTTCCCGGTGGTTCTCTCTCTAATGGCAACCAACTGCAAATGTATCAGGTGAACCATACCGACGCTCAAAAATGGACGTTCAACACGTCTCCAATAGATCATTCTGGTTCTTTTCAACTTAAGACAACTGTTGACGAATCAGGTGTTCTTGACGTTCCCGGTGGGTCAAAGGATTCTGGTGCCGCATTGCAGCTTTGGGGCTCAAATCTGTCTCTGGCGCAGAAGTGGGTGCTTGAGCGTCAAGACGATGGCTCGTTTACCTTTATAAATGCCAACTCGGGCCTGTATTTGACGGAAATTGCGAAAAGTGGAATCGAATATCGTAAAGAGCCTTCGGGTCGTTCATACTGGATCTTGGATGCTAGCTTAAACGGGGGATATCGTATTAAAAACAAACATTCCGGCAGATGTATTGATCTTTCTGGTGGATCGAGCGCTGCTGGTAACAGTGTTTCTACGTACTCGAGTAACGGAACTAAGGCCCAATCGTGGTTGCTCGTCCCATGCAATTTGATTGAGAATGGTGACTACTATCTACTAAACCAGAGTGGCACCAGGCAAGTTCTTGATGTTCCGAACGATTCGTCTGACGGGGGACTTGCGCTTCAGACGTACGTTTTCAAAGGCTCGGCGGCTCAACAGTGGCATCTCGAGAACAAGGGCGGCGGTTTCTTTACCATTAAGAACATCAACTCGGGTTTGTGTCTTGATGTTCGCTCAGGCCGTGCCAAATCGGGCACCATTGTCCAGCAGTATGCTGAGAACGATACCAAAGCTCAGTCTTGGAAGTATGTTCCCACTTTTAGCGGTGGTTATATCCAGTCTGCGCTTGGTGACTATGTGCTCTCGACCAAGCGCGGGGCCGAATCGGGCGTGCTCACTATTATTTCTATCGACAAGACAACTCCGCAATCCGAATGGGAGTTTAGGAATGTTAACAATCCCGGTGATCTTGTCATTTCCCATAGCGTGGCCGCGTCTGAGTACAATCTGAGTCTTCGCTCGGGCTCGCTTGAAATTGGGATGACCTTTGACCGTTATGGCAATGCACACTTTGCGCTTCCGTCTGTTTTTGACCTTAACTCTGCTCAGCTTGCATACAGTGGTGGGCCGGAGACGTCTATTACTGTTGGAGACTGCTCTGTTGGACTTACCGTGGGGTCTTCGGTGGCGTTAAGCGATCTTGGCCTGACAAGCAGTGCGAACTCTGGTAGTCCGATCGTCGTTCAATCCAACCTTGATTCGGCCGATTTGTTCGTGTTTGACATTAAGCAGACCACTGGCGTGGCATCGATGTTTATTAGCAGCGACGATCCGGTCAATTATGGGCGTGGCTACATCGAATCGAGTGGAGACCATACTGCAGTTGCTACCGGTTCCATGAAGCTTGTTGACGCCTCCGGCGTCTCCGTGTATGACGGCGCACTGTCTCAGATTAAGGGCCGCGGCAACAGCACATGGGGGATGGACAAGAAGCCATATCAGATCAAGCTCGATAAGAAGGCTGACCTTTTGGAGACAGGCGACAAAGCGAATAAGAATAAGACCTGGGTGCTTTTGGCAAACGCTTACGATGGAACTTCGATGCGTAATGCTGCGGCATATTCGCTTGCGTCTGCATTGGGGACCCATGCGCCGATTGAGTACCGTGCCGTTGATCTGTATTACGACGGACAATACCGCGGCGCTTATATGCTCTGTGAGAAGGTCCAGATCAACTCCGGTCGCGTGGATATCGACAACCTTGAAGACGCTAACGATGCCGTTAATAGCGGGATAAGCTATCAACTTGTCGAGGGGGTTAACTCTCGCGGTAATCGAATGAAGTACGCTGAGGGCCTTCAAAATCCCGCCGACATCACGGGCGGCTATCTGATTGAGTTTGACCAGGAGCGCTATGTGAATGAGGACGCTTGGTTTAGCGTAGATTCTGGAAACGGCATACTGTACTTTGTGTGCAAGTCGCCTGGTGTTTGGACCAAGGATGAAGCTGAATATTTGAGTTGTCGTTTCCAGGAATTCTTCGATTGCATTCGCAACGGAGGTGTCAATCCTGAGACAGGAAAAACGACGGCGGATTACTGCGACATTGATTCTCTTGCGCGCCTCTACTGGCTCAATGAGATCACCAAGTGCGTTGACGGTTTTAATTATTCATCAACCTATCTGTTTAAGAATTCTGATTCCTCTGGCGACTCGCGGTTTGTTTTCGGTCCAGCCTGGGATTTTGACTTGGCGATGGGAAACGCTCTTTCGTCCCAGTCAAGTGATAGTTACTTGTCGCCGCAGGGTTGGCTTACGCGCAACGCTGTTTTAGGCTCACGTCTGCTGCAGGATCCGACGGTTCGCGCTGCAGTTGATGCTGTCAAGCAAGAAGTGCTTGACGAAGCCCGGGGTTGCATCAATGGGCAGGATTATCTTGCGTATGAGTCCAGTGTTGCTACCTCTGCGAGCATGGAGTCCATGCTGTGGGGTGTCTCTTCTGAGTCTCCCGATGCTGTACGCGCATGGCTTAACAGTCGTCTGGATTGGCTTGAGACGGCGCAGTAGAGCTTTAGACTGATTTTTTACGTCCGTGTTTAGGGTCCTGTTGATTTATTGGCTATCTATTAAGGTCGTTCGACTTGCGTCGGGCGGCCTTTTCTGTTGGTGAGTAACTCATGGGCTGGGCCGTTTGCTTGAACGCCCCGAATTTTGCCATCGGGGTGCGCTTGATTGCTCCACATATAAGCCCGGTACAGCAATGAACTGTACCTGGCTTACTGCTTGTGTGTATGGCCGCCTTGTTTACGCCTCAGTCGGCTCCACGCCCAGCTCGTTGCGGACGAGCTCGAAGGCGGCGGCGATGGCCTTGTCCATGTCGTAATATTTGTAGCCGCCCAGGCGACCGGCGAAGACCACGTCGCCCTCCTGCGCCGCCAGCTCCTCGTACTGCTTGTACAGGGCCTCGTTTTTGGCGTCGTTGATGGGGTAGTAGGGCTCGTCACCGGGCTTCCAGTCGGCCGGGTACTCGCGCGTGATGACGGTCTTGTCCTGCGTGCCGAACTCGAAGTGCTTGTGCTCGATGATGCGCGTATAGGGGATCTCGCGCTCGGTGTAGTTGACCACGGCCACGCCCTGGTGGTCCTGCTCGTCGAGCGTCTCGGTCTCAAAGCGCAGGCTGCGGTACTCGAGCGTGCCCAGCTTAAAGTCGTAGAACGCGTCGATGGGGCCGCAGTAGATCGTCTTGGCGGCGATATCGGGCTCGGAGGCGATCAGCTCCTTGTACTCCACGCCGCAGCGCACCTCGACGCCCACGAGCATGTTGGCGACCATCTTGGTGTAGCCGCCCATGGGGATGCCCTGGTAGCGGTCGTTGAAGTAGTTGTTGTCGTAGGTAAAGCGGCAGGGGAGGCGCTTGATGATGCTCTCGGGCAGGTCGCGGCAATCACGGCCCCACTGCTTCTCGGTGTAGCCCTTCACGAGCGTCTCGAAGATGTCTCGGCCGACGAGCGACAGCGCCTGCTCCTCAAGGTTCTGCGGCTCGCCGATGTTCTCGGCGGCCACCTGCTCGGCGATCTTGGCCTTGGCGTCCGCCGGCGTAACGACGCCCGGCCACATCTTGGCGAAGGTGTTCATGTTGAAGGGCATGTTGTACATGTTGCCATGGAAGTTGGCGACCGGCGAGTTGACGTAGTTGTTGAACTCGGCGAAGCGGTTGACGTAGTCCCAGACGTCCTTCATGGAGGTGTGGAAGATGTGCGCGCCGTAGCGGTGGACCTGGATACCCTCGACGTCCTCGGTGTAGATGTTGCCGGCGATGTGGTCGCGGCGGTCGATGACCAGGACCGACTTGCCGGCGCGCTTGGCGGCATTGGCAAAGACGGCACCCGAAAGGCCGGCACCGACGACGAGGTAATCGTACTGGGACATGGATATGCTCCTTTGTATGTCAATTGGACGGTTACAAATGATTCAGGGCAAACGCCACTGGCTCATTTGCTCCATAGATTAGTGTAGCAGATGCACTTTCAGCAGCTCCAGCGCGTGTGCGTAGCCTGGTTTCCAAATGATCTTAAGAGCCCGCTATTCTGCCCTTAGACACTCGGGCAAGACGCTCCCGACTGCATCCATTGCCTGCGGCCCCAGGTACTGCTCATTGAGCTTTGCCTTTTTGTAGGCATAGCGAGTGTCTGTCGAGTACTTGATCAATACGTCGGTGAAGAATCGCTCCCAACTTAGGTACTTGCGGCTTTCGATATAGCTCGAAGGGTCCTTGAGGATTTTTGGAATGTCGTTGTTGGGGATGAGGCCGGATTGCAGAAGCGTCCACTCAAATGATTCCGGGAGGAACAAGCGAACGTTCTTGTAAACGCGCTGTCCGAGCACCTTTTCGATGTAGGGACCAAACGCCGCGCCGTCTCCGATGGCAAGGACGTTTTGCTCGGGGCATTCGTGAATTGTCCGCTTTAGATTCGCTACGCCGGTGGCGGTGTAGCAGGGGATTCCCAGTCGGTTGCAAAGGGCGCTGTAGAATTGATAACCAGACTTGCTATCCTCGACAATTACGGCATCGGGATTGTCGAAACCTACGTTAAGGTCCTGATACAGCATACTTGCCGTGTGGTCATATAGCGGCTTGGTCACCGAGTAGAAGCGCCTGTCGCTCTTGCGGCCATTGATCGTCTTGCTTGTGGTGTTGACCAGTTTTAGGATCTCGTCGACGCTGTAGGGGAGCTCGTTGGCGTCGCGACGAGATATCAGAACAAAATAGTTGGACGAGCCGTTGACGGCTTTGGCGAAGTCCTTTGAGTAGATAAACTCGTTACCCTCATCTAGAAAGACGATTGAATCTTCGATGATCGACAGCTCGCGCTCCCAGCGTCTGCCAGAAAGCGTTTCGCAAGGTACGTCGCAGCTGAGTGCAACGCCGCTTTCCGGTCCTCGGTCGTTGTAGTCGCGAATCATCGAGATGAGCGTCGTTTTGCCCGTGCCGCTGTTGCCGCGTATGAAGGAAATATTTCGTTTAAACGTGAGCGTGTATTTGACCTTTGCACGCTCTACGACAACGGTGTGCGTTCCCCTCATTACTCATCAACATCCAAAAAGTCATTCGTGGCGCCGACAAACTCCTGCATGTTTCTGACGATGCGGCCATCGTTTTCAATGCGGATTTCAAAGTTCTTCCAGGGGAATTTCATGATGTGGTAAAGGGTCACCAGCACATCCTGTTCTTTGCCGATCTTGAGTAGCCAGCGGGCACAGTTGTCTCCGCAGGTGGATGCGTTAAACACCATATTTGGGAGATTGCGCACCAGCAGCAGCGTCTTAACGCCGCCGGACAGTTCGAGTGGAGTGATTGAGCCCAGCTGCTTGCTTACGATGTTGTGGGGACCGATGAGCTCCGAACCGTCAACACCTTTAATGATCTGTGCAGCCATGGGATCTTCGAACCATGAGTCCAAGTATGAGTTCCTAAAATAGGTTTCGGTATCGTAGATGGAACCGGGGTAATCTCCCAGATGGATGCTTAGCATGCGGGTCTCCAGACGTTGTGTGACAGCAATGATTATATGCCAGTAATAAAATGCCGGCAGCAGCGAGGTCGCTACTGCCGGCGCTGGCTTTATTAGCGCGTAGTCGTGTTGATGGATTTGCTCGCGACGCTACTTTTCGAGATGCTCCTTCAGCAGCTCCAGCGCGTGGGCATACCCCTGCAGGCCCTCGCCGGTGATGGTGGCGAAGCAGGCCAGGCGCGCATAGCTCACCTGGCGGAAGTCTTCGCGCGTCTCGACGGCGCTGATGTGAACCTCGACAGCGGGGATGGCGACGGCTTTGAGGGCGTCGAGAATCGCCACGCTCGTATGCGTGTAGGCAGCCGGGTTGATGACGATGCCGTCGACCTTGCCGTAGGCTTCCTGGATCTTGTCGACGATGCTGCCCTCGTGGTTGGACTGGAAGACTTCGACCTCGTCAAAGCCCTGCGCGGCGCCTGCCTCCTGGCAGATCTGGACCAGGCGGTCGTAGTTGTCGCTGCCGTAGATGCCCGGCTCGCGAATGCCGAGCATGTTGAGGTTGGGGCCGTTGATGACGAGTGCTTTCATGGTTGCTTCCTTTGCGGTCTGGTTGGTGGCGGGGCTTGCTGTCTGCGGCGTTTGCCAAGATAAAACCTGCCAAAATAAACCTGTCCCTTTTTGGCAGGTTTTAGAGGGTGTCGAGGAGGGCGCGTGCGGTGTTGGCGGCGCAGTCGCGTGAGTCGATGATGTAGTCGGCCCAGGCGCGGTAGCGCGGCATGCGCTGCTCGGCGAGCTTATCGATGCCGTCGCGGGCAGTGATGGGGCGTCCCTTGTGGGCCAGCTCGTCGAGCTTGCGGTTGAGCATCACGATTTGGCTGTTCTGGTGCAGCAGCGGATAGTTCTCGTCACGCGTGACCACGCCGCCGCCGGTGGAGAGCACCAGGCCACTGCGCTTGGAGATGTCGGCCAGCGCCGCCGTCTCCTGCTCGCGGAAGGCCGCCTCGCCGCGCTCGACGATAAAGTCGGCGCAGGGCATGCCCAGGCGCTCCTCGAGCGCGCGATCCAAGTCGATGTGCTCGCGGCCCGTGAGCTGGGCGATCTGCTCGCCCACGCGGGTCTTGCCCGAGCCCGGCATGCCAATGAGCGCGATGTTCTGCTCGCGGCGGGACAGGCGCTCCGTCACATCCAGGATGCGCTCGCGCGGTGTAATCTGGCCGGTGTAGCGCTCAACAGCCTGTGCCGCTTGGGCCACGAGCATCAGCAGGCCGCCGATGCAGGGGATGCCACGGCGCTCGGCCTCGAGCATCAGACCCGTGCGGGCGGGATTGTAGACAATGTCGATGACGCCCTTGAGCGCATCGAGTCCTTCGAGCGTGCAGGGAGCGTCGGGGCAGTGGGGAAACATGCCAGCAGGCGTGCAGTTGACGAGCAGCGCCGCGTCGGACTGCTGTGCGATGTTATCGTAGTTGACCTCGCTCGTGCGGCCGACAGGCACAACGACCGCGCCCAGGTCGCCGAGCACCATACTGGCCGTGGTGCCGGCACCACCGGTGGCGCCGAGCACGAGGACCTTCTTTCCGGCAACCTCAACGCCCAGCTCCTCGACCAGGCACTGAAAACCAAAGTAGTCTGTGTTGTCGCCGCGCAGGCGGCCGTCGGGTAGGCGCGTGATGGTGTTGACGTTGCCCATGCGCTTGGCCAGGGGGCTCAGTTCGTCCAGGTATTCCATGACGGCGCGCTTGTAGGGGATGGTCACGTTGGTGCCTTCCCACTCGTCGCCCGTCATAAAGGCCGCGAGGTCCTCGGGCTCGCGCTCAAAGCGCACGTACTCGAGCCCCGCGAGCTCTTTGTAGATGGTCGGGGTGTAGCTGTGGCCCAGCACGCGGCCCAGCACGCCGTAGGGACGGGTTGCGGCGGTATCGGTCATCTAAAGCACCTCCGTGTAGCTGCCAAAGTAGGTGAAACTCTCGCACACGTCGTCGATGGAATCGAGCAAGTCGTCGAGGGCCTTGCTGCCAAAGGGGCAGTCCAGGTCAAAGTAGAACATAAACTCAAAGTCGTGCCCGGGGATGGGGCGGCTTTCGAGCTTGATGAGGTTGATGTTGAGCGCGTAGAAGCGCTCGAGTACGCGGTAGAGGGCACCCGGCTCATTGGCCGTGGTGATCATGAGCGAGGTACGGTTGGCACCGGGATAGACGCGCGGCTCGCGGCAGATGACGACAAAGCGCGTGTAGTTATTGTCCGAGTCTTGAATGTTGGGCTCCAGCACCTCGAGGCCATACAGCGCGGCGCAGCTGCGCGAGGCGATGGCGGCGACGTCGGTGCGTTCGGAATTGGCGACCATCTCGGCCGACATGGCGGTGTTGGGGTACTTGGTGGCATGCAGGCCGTGGGCCTCGATAAAGCCGGCGCACTGGGCGATGGCCTGACCATGGCTGTAGACCTCGCGCACGTCGGCGAGCTTGGTGCCGGGTTTGACGAGCAGGTTGTGATCGATCTTGAGCCGCAGCGAGCGCACGATGTGGAAGTCGAACTGGGCGAGCAGGTCATAGACGGCGTTGACCGAGCCGGCGGTGGAGTTTTCGATGGGCAGTACGCCAAACTCGCAGAAGCCGTCGCGCACGGCGCGCATAACGCCCTCAAAGGTCTCAAAGAACGCAATGTCGGGTACGTCGAAGAGCTTGCATGCGGCGATTTGGCTGTAGGCGCCTTCGACGCCCTGGCAGGCGACGGTGGCCGTCTGAGGGAAAGGTGTGTCAAATGCTGCTGCCGTGGCATGGGCCTTTTGCGACACGGTGATGCCCTTGAGCTCGTTGATGTAGCGCTGCTGCTCGGCCTTGCTCATGCTCATGAGAAGGCGGAACAGGGTGATGGTCTGAGCTTCGTAGCGCTCGGGTGCTCGGCTGGCGAGGTTGTTGAGTTTGGAACGCTCGCGGGCGGGGTCGAAGACGGCCTTGCCCATCTCGAGCTTTGATTTGGCGACCTCGGTGGCAATGTCCATGCGCTCGACAAAGCTATTGAGGAGCGTGGTATCGATGCCGTCGATGGCTTGGCGAATATCGGCAAGGTCCATGGAGACCCCTTTCGTGAATCGTTGCCTGGGGTAGTTAATTTGGGACGGGGCTTTTTTAGCTACCCTTTGACTGGTGGCGAATCGATGGGTGCCGGGGCAAATACTCACTGGCATATGGGGGTAGCTAAAAAAGCCCCGTCCCAAATTAGCTACCCTCGGGGTGGGTGGGCTAAAGCTGGGCGGCGTCTTCTAGGAGGGCGTCCCAGATGGCGAGCGCCGCGGCTGCTTCGGCTACGGGGACGGCGCGCGGGACGATGCAGGGGTCGTGGCGGCCGTGGACCGAGAGCTCCGCATTTTCCATGGCGTCCATGTCCACGGTCTGCTGCTCGCGACCGATGGAGGGCGTCGGCTTTACGGCCATCCGCCACATGACGGGTGCGCCGGTGGAGATGCCGCCCAGGATGCCGCCGGCGTTGTTGGACTCGACCGCAATCTCGCCGGTCTCGGCATCAACGCGATACGGATCGTTGTTCTCGCTGCCGCGCATGGCGGCCACGGCAAAGCCCATACCAAACTCCACGCCCTTTACGGCGGGAATGCCAAACGCGATTTGCGCGATGCGGTTTTCGATACCGTCGAACATGGGATCGCCGATGCCCGCGGGGAGCCCATAGATGCCGCACTCCACGATGCCACCGATGCTATCAAGCTCGTCGCGTGCGGCGAGAATCTCCTCGCGCATACGGCCGGCGGCCGCGGCGTCAATACAGGGCAGGTCGTTCGTAAGGATTGCCTTGCGGTCGGCCTCGCGATAGACCATGTCGTCCATGGGCAGGTCGGAAATACCGCCGATCTGCGCGACGTGCGCCATCACCTGAATGCCGCGGGCCTCGAGCGCCTGCAGCGCAATACCGCCGGCGATGCATAGGGGAGCCGTAAGACGTCCGGAGAAATGTCCGCCGCCGGCGACATCGTGCATGTTGTGGTACTTCACGCGCGCGGGGTAGTCCGCATGGCCCGGACGTGGCTTGCGGCGCAGCTCGGAGTAGTCCTTGGAGCGCGTGTTGGTGTTCTCAATGATCGCAGCGATGGGCGCGCCGGTGGTGTGCCCATCGACCACGCCGGCAATGATGTGCGCGGCGTCGGCCTCGCGGCGCTTGGTCGCGGTCTCGTCGCGACCGGGGGCGCGACGATCGAGGAAGGCCTGCAGCTGCTCCTGGTCAACGGCGATACCTGCCGGAATGCCGTCGAGCGAGCAGCCGATGGCGGGGGAGTGCGACTGGCCGAAGATGCTTAAGTGCAAAACGTTGCCAAAGGTCGAGGACATGCTATTCCTCCTCGAGCGTGACCTTGCCGCCCAGCAGGCGGTAGTGGTCAAAGAAATCGGGATAGGACTTATTGACGGCCTCGGCGCCGTGGATCACAACTTCGCCGGTGGCACGGCTCGCGGCGATAGCGGCCATCATGGCGATACGATGGTCGTTGTGCGAATCGACCTCGCCGCCGGTAAAGGCATCGACACCCTTGATAATGAGGTCGTCGCCGGCAATGCGCACCTGCGCGCCCAGCGCGGTGAGCTCGCGGGTGGTAGTGGCAAGACGGTCGGATTCTTTGATGCGCAGGCGGGCACAATCGCGGATGAACGTGCGGCCTTGTGCCAGCGATGCCACGGCAGAGATGACGGGTACCAGGTCGGGAATGTCGTGGGCACTCATCTCAAAGCCGGCGAGCTTGTCGGACTGCACGGTGGCGGCGTTGGTGGAGCGCACGATGCGGGCACCAAAGCGCGAAAGCGCGGCGAGCACGTTGCGGTCGCCCTGCGCGGAGCTCAGTGACACGCCTTCCACAGTGATGGGGTCGGAGCCGATGGCGCCGGCACACAGCCAAAAGGCGGCGTTGGACCAGTCGCCCTCAACAGCCACGTTGCCAGGCGTGCGGTACGAGCCGCTGCTCACGCGGAAGTTCGTGACCTCGGGCTTGCCATTCTTGGCGGGGATGCGCTCGACGTTGACCTCGACGCCGAAGGCCTTCATGGCCTGGATGGTCAGGTTGATATAGGGGCGACTCTCGATGAGCCCGGTCACCTGCACGCAGGAGGGCTGGGCCAGCAGCGGGGCCGCCAGCAGCAAGCCGGAAATGTACTGCGAGCTCACGTTGCCCGGCAGGATAAATGTGCCCGGGCGCATGCGGCCGCTCGTCTTGAGCGGAAAGCCGCCCAGGCCCTGCAGGTCGCAGCCGGCGGCGATGATCTCGTCGGAGAGCGGGGAGAGGGGACGTGCGCCCAGGCGGCCCTGGCCCACAAAGGTTGCCTCTGCCCCCAGCGCGCAGGCCACGGGCAGCATAAAGCGGAGCGTGGAGCCGCTCTCGCCGCAGTCGAGCGTGCCGCCGGCAAGTGCCTTGAGCAGGCCGAACTCAACACTTTTCATAGTGGGATGGACTTGGAAGCCATCCTCGACGGTCTCGATGCGGGCGCCGAGCGCCGTGAGGCAGCGCACCGTGGCCTCGATATCGGCGCAGGTGGTGTTGCAGGTCACATGCGTCTCTCCGTTGGCAAGGGCGGCGCAGATGATCAGGCGGTGCGCCATCGACTTGGATGCGATGGCGGGGACGGTGCCCTTGAGTGGGGACGGAGTGATGCGGGCTAGCATGTGGAGGCGTCTCCCTTCTGGCCGAGGCCCTCGGCAATTAAATCATGAAAGACGGAAAGCGGCGTGTGGTCGATGCTGCAGCGGCCAATGCCGTGCGGAATTACCAGGTCGATGGTGTCACCGGCGCGCTTTTTATCGTGGAGTGCCTCGGCAAAGACGGCGTCGGCCGAAAGCTCGCAGCGGGTCTTAAGGCCGTGGCGGGCGCAGAGCTCCTCGATGCGGCCGGGCAGCTCG
The DNA here is from genome assembly GCF_050314535.1 of Collinsella sp. SGI.095. NCBI lineage: Bacteria > Bacillati > Actinomycetota > Coriobacteriia > Coriobacteriales > Coriobacteriaceae > Collinsella > Collinsella sp. SGI.095. The sequence goes on along the minus strand of NZ_JBNPNG010000006.1, from coordinate 24,187 downwards.
GCGTCGCAAATGCCGTGCAGGGCTGCGGCGCGCGTGATGATGCCCATGCCGATCGACACGCAGTTGCCATGTCCCAGCTCAAAGTGCTCGCAGGCCTCGACAGCGTGTCCAGCGCTGTGTCCAAAGTTGAGGAGCTTGCGCTGGTTGGACTCGCGCTCATCGGCGACAACCACGGCGCGCTTGATGTCGATATTGCGGGCGATGATGAGCGCCACGCGGGCCACGTCGCGGTTGAGGAGCTCCAGCGTGAGCGGGGTCTTCTCCAACTCGGTGAAAAGCTCGGGGTCGGCGATCACGGCGTGTTTAACGACCTCTCCGCAGCCGTCGGCGAACTGCTCGGGCGTGAGGGTGGCGAGACACCCCACGTCGGCAATAACAACACTCGGTTGCCAAAAGGCGCCGGCCAGGTTTTTGCCGGCAGCTAGGTCGATGGCCGTCTTGCCGCCCACCGACGAATCCACCATGGCGAGCAGGCTCGTGGGGATCTGCACAAATTTACAGCCGCGCATGTAGGTGGCGGCCACAAAGCCAGCCACGTCGCCTACAACGCCGCCGCCGAGTGCCACGATCACGTCGGAGCGCGAAAGCTCGTGCTCGGCCACAAACTCCAGGATGGCAATGTAGGTCTCGGCGCGCTTGTGGGCCTCGCCGGCCTCGAAGGTGCAGACACTCACCGTATAGCCCGCAGCCTCCAGGCTCTGCTTAACGGGCATCTGGTAGAGCGGGCCCACATTGGTGTCTGTCACAATGACGGCTTTGGTGCCGCCGGCGGTGGCGCGGACGAGCGGGCCCGCCTGCTCCAGCAAAAACGTGCCGACGTGCACCTGGTAGGGGCGTGCGGTGTCGATATCGATGGTAATCGCCATAAGCTTTGGTCCTTTCGACCTGGCGTGATAGGTGGTCTAGTGGGTGGCCTCGTCGTCGAGCGCGCGCTTGATGCGGTCGCCCTCGGCAAGGAGGTTCTCAAGATAACGCTGGTCGCGGTCCTTGAGCGCGCGGCTGTAGGCGCTAAGCGAGTCGATCAGATGATCGATCTCGAAGGCGAGTGCGTCGGCGTCGTCGATCATGAGCTCCGACCACATCTGGGGGTTGAGGTGCGCCACGCGGGTAAGGTCGCGGTAGCTACCGGCCGAAAAGCCGTGGTGAACCTGGGCAGTCGGGCTTTTGACGTAGGCGTTTGAGACGACGTGCGCGAGCTGGCTCGTAAAGGCGATCACGCGGTCGTGCTCGGCGGCGGTGGTCACGCTGAACTTGCCAAACCCTAAGGGGCGCACCATCTCTCGCACCTGGCCTAAAAGCTCCAGCTTGAGCGCATCGTCCACCGCGGGCGGCACGAGCACGAGTGGCGCGCCCTGGAACAGGTCGGCACGGGAGTGCGCGTAGCCCGAGTACTGGGTGCCCGCCATGGGGTGCGCGCCCACAAAGTAAAACCCGTACTCGCGGGCAAGCTCAAAGGCACGCTCGCACACGATGCCCTTCACGCCTACGGTGTCAATCACCACGGGGCCCATGATGGCCTCGGTATCGGTGGCGTCGGCGAGCGCTTGGGCGTGCGCCTCGAGCCACTCGATGCAGGCCTCGGGGTAACAGGCCAGCACGATGATGTCGCACTCGCCGAGCGTCTCGTCGTTGAGCTCGCCGGCGACGGTGCCCATGCTGGCGGCCGTCATGACGTCATCGTCGGGGTCCCAGGCCAGCACGCGGACGCCCGCCTGCGCATAGCCGCGGGCAAAGCTGCCGCCGATCAGACCCAGGCCCACAATGCCGGCGCATTTGGGGCCGCCCTGGTTGACGCGTGCGTTTCTCACCGTACCCATGGGCTACTCCATGGTCTCTTGGCAGACAACCTCGCGGATGGCGCGGATGCGGCGCATGGTGTCGTCAAACTGGTCGGGGGTGAGGGCCTGGGCGCCGTCGGACCATGCGCGGCTGGGCTCGTCGTGGACCTCGATCTCCAGACCGTTGGCGCCGCAGGCGGTCGCGGCGAGCGCCATGGGTTCAACGTAGCGGGTGTAGCCGGTGGCATGGCTGGGGTCGGCCACGACGGGCAGGTGCGACAGGTGGTGCAGCACCGGCACGGCGTTAAGGTCGAAGGTGTTACGGGTGCGGGTCTCGAAGGTGCGAATGCCGCGCTCGCACAGGATAACGTTGTCGTTGCCCTCGCTCATGATGTACTCGGCAGCCATGAGCAGCTCGTCGACGGTGCCGGACATGCCGCGCTTGAGCAGGACCGGGGTCTTGGTCTTGCCGACCTCCTTGAGCAGGGGGAAGTTCTGCGCGTTGCGGGCGCCAATTTGCATGACGTCAATCTTCTTATCCAAGAAGACCTGCACGTCGCGCGGGTCCATGATTTCGGTGACGATCGGCATGTCGAGCTCGGCCGATGCCTCGCATAGCAGGTCCAGGCCGGCGGGGCCCATGCCCTGGTAGGCGTAAGGGGAGGTGCGGGGCTTGTAGGCACCGCCACGCAGCATGGTGGCGCCGGCGGCCTTTACGCGGCGTGCGATGCGAATGAGGTTTTCGCCCTCGACGGAGCAGGGTCCGGCGATGACCTGGAACTGGTCGCCGCCGATCTTGATGCCGTGGCCGCAGTCGATGACGGAGTCCTCGGGGTGGAACTTGCGGTTGGCACGCTTGAACGGCTCGGAGACGCGCTGCACACGCTCGACGACGTCCATGGACTCGAGGAGGAACGGGTCGATCTTGGTCGTATCGCCCACCAGGCCGATGATGGTCTCGTTCTCGCCCCGCGACACGTCGGTTTTGAGACCCTTCTTCTCAATCCAGCTGACGATGTGGCTGATGGCCTCATCGCTGGCGCTCCGCTTTAAAATTGCAATCATGGTGTGCCTCTCACCTCGATGGATAACTTTTGCAAAAACGGCCCGCAGTGCGAGCCGTATCATATGGTGCATGAGAGTTTATACTAATTATTTCACTTTTGCGTCCTAAAGTGAGCCGTTGCGCTTCGTCTCCCACGTAATTGCAGAGCTTTTTCTATTATGTTGTTAGCTCGTGGCGCACTTGGGTATAATGCCAACCGTTGGCCCTATTAGCTCAGGGGATTAGAGCGTCTGCCTCCGGAGCAGAAGGCCGTTGGTTCGAATCCAACATGGGGCACCATAGAAAGCAAGGCCGTCCGAACCTCGTATGGTCCGGGCGGTTTTTCTTATACCGACGCGACGTGATAGGACGTGGTATGGCAACGACGGATATCGAGCGCGGACTTTCGACCGCCGAGGTCGAGGAGCGCATTGCCGCCGGCAAGATCAACCGCAACATGGAGCTCAAGACCAAATCGGTTCGTGAGCTTATCATCGAAAATCTCTGCACGCTGTTCAATCTGATCAACGTGGTCTTAGCGATTTTGGTCATTATGACCGGATCGTTTAAGAACCTGACGTTCCTGTTCGTGGTGTTCCTCAATACCGCCATTGGCGTCATCCAGTCCATGCGCTCCAAGAAGATGGTCGATAAGCTCACGCTGCTGACCTCTAAGAAGGCCATCGCGGTGCGCGATGGTGCCGAGGTGGAGCTCGACTTGGACCAGATCGTGCTCGACGACATCATTCGTCTGGGGCGCGGGGACCAGATACCTGCCGACGCCGTGGTGGTATCGGGCGAGGCGCTCGTTAACGAAAGTCTGCTGACGGGCGAGAGCGACCTTATTAAGAAGCTACCTGGTTCCGAGCTCATGAGCGGCAGCTTTATCGACTCGGGTCTGTTGCGTGCCCGCGTGGTCCATGTTGGTGCGGATAACTATGTGGCCAAGATCAACAACGAGGCCAAGTACGTCAAAAAGGTCAATTCCGAGATCATGAACGCGCTCAACGCCATCGTGCGCTTTGCGAGCGTCATTATGATTCCGCTTGGTCTGGCTCTGTTCGCCTCGAGTGTAAGTGGGTTGTGGGACGCCGCGGGCGCGCCGGGCGATAGCGCGCTTTCGTGGTGCTTTTCCGAGCTGCTGGCCGGTCGCGTGCCTTCGTCGGCGCTGCTGTCCACGGTGGGCGCTCTTTTGGGCATGATTCCGCAGGGCCTGGTGCTGCTGACCTCGTCAGTGCTTGCCATCGCGACGGTGCGCCTGGCGCGCCGCAAGGTACTCGCGCAGCAGCTCTATTGCATCGAGACGCTCGCGCGCGTCGACGTGCTGTGCCTGGACAAGACGGGCACCATCACGTCGGGTCGCATGGAGGTCGAGGGCACTTATCCGTTGCCCGTTGAGGGTGTGGGCTTGGCCCCGGACGAGGCACCTGTCCCCGTCGATACTACCGTGCTCGATTTTGCGCTTGCCAATGTCGCGCGCGCGACCTCGGCTGATGCCAATGAGACCTGCCAGGCGCTGCTCAACTACTACGCCGACCGCCCGGTCGAGGTGTCCGAGCCGCTGTCGGTCATTCCGTTTTCGTCCTCCAAAAAGTGGAGCGGCGCCTCGTTTGCGCAGGGCTCCTATGTGATGGGCGCGGCGCAATTTGTGCTTTCGGAGCGTATCTTTGCGCAGGTCGAAAATCGTGTGGCCGAGCTTGCCGACACCTGCCGCGTGCTCGTGGTGGCCCGTGTGGACGGCTTTACGCCCGATGGCGATATGGTGGGCGAGGCCGAGCCCGTGGGCTTTGTGACCATTCGCGATGAGATTCGCACTTCGGCCGCCGAGACCATCGGCTACTTTAACGAGCAGGGCGTGACCCTCAACGTGATCAGCGGCGACGACCCTCGTACCGTGTCGTCGATCGCACGCGTGGTGGGCGTGCCGGGGGCGGACGCTTATGTGGACGCCACGACGCTCGATACGCCGTCCAAGATTGATGCGGCGGTGGACCGCTATCACGTCTTTGGCCGCGTGACCCCGCAGCAGAAGCGCGAGCTCGTGCAGGCGCTCAAGCGTCGCGGCCATACCGTTGCCATGACGGGCGACGGCGTCAACGATGTGCTGGCACTCAAAGAGGCCGACTGCTCCGTGGCCATGGCCGCCGGTTCCGACGCCGCACGCAACGTGGCCGAGATCGTGCTGGTCGATAACGACTTTGCTTCGATGCCCGCCGTGGTGGCCGAGGGCCGTCGCTCCATCAACAACCTGCAGCGTTCGGCCTCGCTGTTCCTGACCAAGACGCTGTTCTCGATGGGCCTGGCGGCACTGTGCATCGCGCTGCCGCCGTATCCCTTTGAGCCTATCCAGATGACGCTCATTAACTTCTTCTGCATCGGCGCGCCGGGCTTTGTGCTGGGCCTTGAGCCCAACAATGCCCGCGTGAAGGGGTCATTCTTAACCAACGTACTCAAGCGTGCGTTGCCGGCATCGGTTGCAGTCATTTTGGCCGCGGCGCTCGATATCTTTGTGGCGCGCGTGTTTGGCTTTAGCCAGCTCACGCTGTCGACGATGTGCCTTCTCACGTCGTGCGCGGCAAGCGTGAGCCTGATCTGGCGTATCTCGCAGCCGCTCACGCCCTTGCGCGTGGTGCTCTTTGTATTTGTCGTCCTCGGCATCTTGGTGGGCGTTATCGGATTCCCCGAGCTGCTGTCTATCGCCAACTTGTCGATGGGCGAGGCAATTATCCTTCTGGTGATTGTGGTCTTTACTTGCAGCGTGTTCTTTAAACTCGCCACGATGATGGATTCGCTTAAGCCGCGTCGCCGTCATGCCGCCACTGGCTTTGGCCGCGGCGTGCGCGTTCGCTTGGGCCGCGGTGGCGGCAAGGTGAGCTCGACGGGCTCGACGGCCGAGCGTTTTGCCAAGCGCGTCGCCGCCGACATGGCGCAGCGTCGCGAGGAGCGTACGACCCGTGAGGCCGAGGCCCGAGCGCTCGAGGGCGTGGAAAAGACCCAGCCCAAGAAAAAGAAGGGCCCGGGCGTCAAGCGCTCGCGCGTGACCAAGTCCGCCCAGGGCATTAAGGTCTCGATGCCGAGCAAAAAGAAGAAGTAACCGCACCTCACAGGGTAGCTAATTTGGGACGGGGCTTTTTTAGCTACCCGGCTGATGACGCGATCTATTTGGCCGATTGGCGGCCAGGGCAGCTAAAAAAGCCCCGTCCCAAATTAGCTACCCTGCGATGTTGAATTGGTGCCCTGTGCCTTTAGGGGCGTAGCGATGTTATGCTCTAACCTCGATTGTTCGAATGATTCCGAAAAGAGGATGCCGTGATTTGCCCGCATTGTCTCAAGACCATAGAGGACGGCTCCTCGTTCTGCCCCTATTGCAATACCTATGTTGGCCCGGGCGATGGCCCCGAGCACACCGAGTTTGTGTTCTGCGAAGGCTGCGGTGCCCGTCTGTCGCCGCATGACCGTACCTGTTCCAAGTGCGGGCGCCCTGCCCCGGGCATTCTCTCCGAGGATGCGGCAGCATCCGACCTGGCTGCTGGGCGCACGGCTGGTTTTCCCCGCCTGACGCAGGAGCAGATCGATACCGAGGTGCCCCATGCGCCGGCCTCTGCCGCCGCGGTACTTTCCGATGCCGCCGATCCCAATGAGACCTGCGTGCTGCCGGCTTTCGACAGGGATTTTGGCATTCCCAAGGTCGATATCCCGCTGCCGGTGTCCCTTCGTGACGACGCTCAGTCCAAAAATCAAAAACCCAAGCGCAAGGTGCATCCTGACGAGGATGCCTACCACAAGCACAAGCGCCGTATTCCCAAGCCGCTCATCGTCATCGCGTTGCTCGCTGCCGTGTGCGGCAGTGCCTATTGGTTTGTGACGTCGGACCCCATGGGCGTTATGCCGGGCTTTTACGACCAGTTTGGCCAGGCCGCCAAGACGACGTTCCCTTCGCGCCAGAAGGGCGAGGCTACCGAGGAAGAGACCAAGTCCGACGATACCGCCGAGGTGGTCCAGGAGGAGACCGTCCTTTCCGACGACCAGCTCTATACCAAGCTCGACGGTCTATATCGGACCATCGTGTCGTATGGCGACGATGATCAGATCGGCGAGGTTGTCGACTCGTTTAACAGCGGGTACCTGCGCACGCCGCTCTCCACGCGTCAGGAGCTGTCGCAGAGCGCTTATGCCCTGCGCGACCAGATCAAAAAGACCCAAGACGAGCTCAACAACCTTAAGGTGCAAGATGATACCGTCTACGCGGAGGATATCGAGCACCTCAAGCAGCTTGCCGAGTGGATGTACGAGCGCGTCGACATGATCTGCCAGAGCTGGGATATCTCGCTGTCCATTCCCGATGGCGAGTCGCTGAGCGCCCGCCAGAGTGAAATCTTGGCGCCCATCGCACAGGGCGGTAACAGCGCCCTTAATCAGTACGATGCCAATGTGAGCGCTTGGAAGCCGCAGCCGCGTTCGTAATTTGTTGCCCTCCGACGGCATAACCTGCGTGCGCAATTGATGGAAGCCTGTGCTTATTGCTACAATTCGTACAAATATGCTTTAAACGCACGAGGAAGGAACCACATGTTTGGTTTTAAGAAAGAGCTTTATACGCCCGAGTACCAGCTCGCTGGTGACGAGTGTGCGATCATCGAGACGTCGAAGGGTACGATCAAGGTCAAATTTGACGGCGAGGGCGCTCCCATCCATGTGGCGAACTTCTGCGAGCTTTCCACCATGGGCTTTTATGACGGCCTTAAGTTTCACCGCTATGTGCCCGGCTTTGTGATCCAGGGCGGCGACCCCAATACCCGCGATATGTCCGGCGCTGACGTCGCCGCCGGCCTTGAGGGCCCCGACGGTATGCCCGGCACCGGCGGCCCCGGCTACTGCATCAAGGGAGAGTTTGCCACCAACCCGCGCAACAGCCATGTGGACGGTGCGCTTGCCATGGCGCGTTCCATGGATCCCGATTCCGCGGGCTCCCAGTTCTACTTCTGCCTGGGCGCCCAGCACAATCTGGATTCCGGTTACACCGTCTTTGGCACCACGGTCGAGGGCCTCGACGTGATTTCGCAGCTGCGTGCCGGCGACGAGATCGTCCATGTCGAGATCGTTCACGAGTAAAAGGGGACTTCCTTGAATAGCCAGCTGATTCAACAGGGTCGAGCCGCTTATCGTGCGGGCGACTTTTCTGCAGCCGCTCAGATGCTCGGTGCGGCAAAGACCCCCAGCGAGATCATGGGCGAGGCCGACCATCTGCGTGGCAACGCTCTGATGCACCTGGGTATGTATGCCGAGGCTGCCGAGGCGTACGCGGCTGCCCTCAACGACGGCACCTATGGAAAGCGCGGCGCGCTGCTCACCAACCGCGGCAAGGCGCTCGCTGCCGTGGGTGACTATGTGACCGCAGCCCAGGCGTTCTCCGCCGCAACGCAGGATGCTTCCTATGCCACGCCGTTTAAGGCCTATCTGGGTCTTGGCAACGCGCTGTTCCAGTCGGGCGATTTCGCCAATGCAGGCACTGCCTTCCGCCAGGCCGCCATCGATGGCGCCAATCCAGCCCCCGCGGCCGCCCTTGGCGAACTCGGCCGCTGCTTCATCAAACTTGGCCGACCGGCGGACGCCGTGGAGACCTATCGCACGGCCATCGACTTTGCCGGTCCGCGCGATGACACGCGTGCGCTTAACGCGGGTATGGGCGAGGCGCTTTCTGCCGCGGGTCGTCCTTCCGAGGCGCTCGATGCCTTTAATGCCGCCACCGCCGACGGCATCTATCAGCTCACACCCGAGCAGGCCGATGAGCTTGCCCGCGTGCACGATTCACTTGCCGCGCTTTCGGCCCAGACCGCCATGGCCACGGCCCCGGCGCCCTCCATGGATACGACTGCTGTCGATTCGCTCGATCCCACGGGTGCCACTGGCCAGTTTATGCCCGATCCGTCCGACACGGGCTTCTTTACGCTGTCCGAGTCCGAGATGGTCCAGCAGGATCGTCAGGACCGCAAGCAGGCCAAGGTCCGTCGTCGCCATCGCCATACGGGTCTCAAGGTCTTCCTGGTTTTGCTTCTGCTGATTGTTCTTGCCGCGGGCGGTTTGGGCTTTGCCTACACGCGCGGCATGGGTATCCCCTCGCAGGAGTCCGTCATCACCGATCTGTTCCAGGCTGCCGGCGACGGTGATACCGCCAAGGCCGAGTCCTGCCTGGCCTCCAGCCTGTCCGAGGACGCCAAGGCGATGATTATCTCCTCGATCCCACAGGGCGCCACCGTCTCCATCGAGGGCATGGATCAGTCCATGACCGAGACCACCGCGAAGGTGAAGGCTTCGCTGTCCAAGGGCGGCGAGCAGGAATATACCGTCAAATTCGTGCGCTCCGATAACCATATCGGCTGGGCGGTATCTTCGCTCGACATCGATTTCTCGGCCGCTGACAACCAGTAGTGACCTTATGAGATTTGGCGCTGCCCGGTGCTTCACCGCAAGTGAGGTGCCGGGCTTGCGCTAGTATGATGGGCTAGTAGTTTTCCAGCAATCATCCAACACATCAGGAGTTGCGTTGTTTTCTTTGATGGACATGTTCTTCGGTAGCTATGCGGGCGATCTAGCCATCGACCTCGGCACCGCCAATACGCTTGTCTCTGTGCGCGGCAAGGGCATCGTCATTCGCGAGCCTTCCGTCGTCGCTATCGACAAAAACGATGAGCGCATCCTTGCAGTCGGTATCGAGGCTAAGCGTATGCTTGGCCGTACGCCCGGCAACATTGTGGCCGTGCGTCCTCTTAAGGATGGCGTCATCGCCGACTTCGATGTCACCGAGGCCATGCTTCGCTACTTTATCGATAAGGCTTCCGAGAAGCGCTATCCGTGGACCCCTCGTCCGCGCGTCGTCGTATGCGTTCCCTCTGGTGTCACGTCGGTCGAGAAGCGCGCCGTGTTCGAGGCTACGATTCAGGCTGGCGCTCGCCAGGCCTATCTGATCGAGGAGCCTATGGCCGCGGCTATCGGTGCTGACTTGCCTGTCGAGGAGCCGACCGGCTCCATGGTCATCGATATCGGTGGCGGCACCACCGAGGTTGCCGTTATCGCCATGGGCGGTATCGTCGTGTCGCAGTCCATCCGCATTGCCGGCGACGAGTTCGATCAGGCTATCCTCACGCATGTTCGCGATGCCTACAATTTGGCCATCGGCGAGCGCACGGCCGAGGACATTAAGATTAAGGTCGGCTCTGCCGTGCCGCTCAAGGACGAGCTCGACGTCGAGGTCAATGGCCGCGACGTGATCACGGGCCTGCCCAAGACCGTGCGCATCGAGAGCGAGGAGATTCGTCGTGCGCTCAATAAGCCGCTCGACGAGATGGCCAAGGCCGTCAAGGACGCACTCGACGCCACGCCGCCCGATCTTGCCTCGGATCTTATGTACTACGGCATTCTGTTGACCGGCGGCGGTGCGCTGCTGCGCGGCCTCGACGTCCGCTTGCGCGACGAGACAGGCGTTTCGGTCAACGTGAGCCCCACGGCGCTCGACAACGTCGTAAACGGTTGCGCCCGCGTGCTCGAGGCCAACGCGTTTGACGGCGGTTTCGTCCAGACCAACGCTTAATTTCCAAAAGGTGGATTCCATTTGGCACGATCTTCGGGTTTCTCTTCAAATCTGAATACCAAACGACAATCAACGGGTATGCGCCCGTTGATTGTTTTCAGCCTGATTTCTGTGTTGCTGCTCACGTTTTACATTCGAGAGGGCGAGGCCGGGCCGATACATGCCGTGCGTTCGGGCGTCACGACAATCACCTCTCCGGTGCGTTTTGTTGGCTCGGCGGTGGCGGCGCCATTCAATGCCATCGGCAACGTGTTCTCCAACCTCACCGCTTCGCAGGAGTCGCTCGACGACCTTAAGAAGCAAAACGAGGTCCTCACTTCCAAGGTCGCGGAGCTTTCCGAGGCCCAAAAGACCGCAGAGCGCCTTGAGGGTCTTGTGGGTCTGCAGTCGACCTATAACCTCAAGTCTACTGCGGCTCGTATTGTCGGAGCCTCGGGTGACGCCTGGACGTCGACCGTCACCATCGATAAGGGTTCTGCCGACGGGCTTACCATCAACATGCCCGTGACGAGCTCGGCCGGCGTCATCGGCCAGATTATCGAGGTTTCGGCCAAGACATCGACCGTGCGCCTGATTGGCGACGAGAACTCTGGTGTGTCCGCCATGGTGCAGGACACGCGCGCACAAGGCATGCTACAGGGCCAGCCCGATGGCACGCTGCGTCTTGAGTACGTGAGCGTCGACTCCGATGTTAAGGTGGGCGATATCATCGTGACCTCGGGCATCGGTGGCGTGTTCCCCAAGGGACTGCCGCTTGGCACCGTGTCTTCGGTCGAGAAGTCGGCTAACGACGTGTACTACACCATTGTGGTGCGCGCGCAGACCACGGCCGAAAATAACGAGGAAGTGCTCGTCATCACCTCGCTCACCGACGAGCAGTCGGCTTCGGACGAGGACGTGAGCTCGGCCAATAGTACCCCGCAGGGCTCGTCGCGCGATGCCGCGACTCAGTCTAAGGACGAGAAATCGGATGATGATTCCGACACGGCCGAAGCGTCCGATTCTGGATCGAGCGAATAGGGAGGCATGTCCATGGATCTACACGAACAGGGGACTGGCTCCCGTGCCTTTGCAATCGCCGCTATCGTCTGCGTGCTGCTGCAGGCGGGACTGGCACCGCAAATCTCCATCGCGGGCGGTCGCGTCAACTTTATGATCATCTTGGTGTGCCTGGCCGTGTTTTCGGGCGACCCTACGCGTGCCGTCGTGTGCGGCTTTTGCAGCGGTCTGTTTTACGACCTTTCCGCCGCCGTGCCGGTGGGCGTTATGTCGCTGCTGCTGACCGTGGGCAGTTTTGCTTTGGTGCACAGCGCGGCTGGTCAGACGGGCGGCTCGCCGAGCGCGCGCGGCATTACCGTGGGCGCCTTTGCTCTTGCCATCAACGTGGTCTACAGCATCATCTTGCTGTTTATGGGTCTGGAGACGAGCTTTGTGGTGGCCATCTTTGGGCACGCTCTGCCGTCCTCGATCCTGACGGGCTTGATTGCCATTCCGTTTTTGATGTCCGGCGCCGCTCCGCAGTCTGGCTATGGGTTCTCCGCGCGCGGTGGGCGTCAGACGGGCATGCGCTTTAAGCCCAAGACCCGTAAGCTCAAATAGGGGAGGCCTCAAGATGTCTTCCCAGTTGACGGTTGTTGTCGCCGGTATCGCGCTGGTCGTGGCCATTGTGGTCGCGCTGGTCATCATGCGCCGCGGCGACTCCCGCTTTACCTACGACACACAGCACGGAACGGCACCGCGCGCCACCGAGGGCGAGGGCAATACGGCCGCCACGGCCTTCAAGGGCCGTTTTTCCATCCTCACCACGGGTGTGGGCGCCATGTTTGCCGCGCTTGCCGTTAAGCTGTGGGGCATGCAGATGGTCTCGTCGGACTACTACGACAAGCAGGCCAAGAGCAATCAGACCCGTACCGTTACCACGCCGGCCGTGCGTGGCCGCATCTTGGACCGCAACGGCGTCGCACTGGTGCAAAACCGCCCCTCGCTCGCCGTCGTCGCCTATCGCGACCTTGCCGACGACAAGGTGCTGGTGCGTCATCTTGCCAACGTGCTCGGCATGCCGTATGTCGCGGTGCTGCGCAACATCCAGGACAATTCCGAGGGCGCGCAGAGCCTGCATACGATCGCGACTGACGTGCGCCGCTCTACCGTCGCCTACATTCAGGAGCACGCCGGTGAGTTTCCCGGCGTGAAGATCGCCGAGCGCACCGAGCGCCAGTACCCGTATGGCGAGACCGCCTGCCATATTTTGGGCTATACCGGCACCATTACCTCCGAGCAGCTCGAGGCGCAGAACAAGAAGTCGTCGGACGGCAACGAAAGCGCGGCTGGCCAGATCTCGTATCAATCGGGCGATATTGTGGGTCAGGCGGGCGTAGAGATTTACTACGAAAATCTGCTGCAGGGTATTCGCGGTGAGCAGACCGTGAAAGTTGACGCCTCGGGTAACGTTACCGGTCAAGCCGGCGCCGTTCCCGCCAAGGCCGGTTCTGACATTAAGCTTACGCTCGATCTTAAGATTCAACAGGCCTGCGAGACGGCTCTGGCGAATGCCATTGAGCTTGCCAAGACTACGGGCCATAGCAATGCCGGCAACGGAGCCGTGGTGTGCCTCGACCCCAACAACGGCGAGATCTTGGGCATGGCAAGCGAACCCAAGTTTGATCCTTCTGTCTTTATCGGCGGCGTCTCCAATGACGTGTGGACCGAGCTTAACGATGACGAGGGCTCGCATCCGCTGCTCAACCGCGCCATTAGCGGCCAGTACATGTCCGCCTCGACCATCAAACCCCTCTCGGCGTTGGCTGGCCTCGAATTTGGCACGTACACTTCGAGTCAAACGACCAACTGCACGGGATATTGGACCGGCTTGGGCAAATCTTGGGGAAAGTACTGCTGGCTGCACTCCGGCCACGGCACGATGACGCTGCAGTCCGGTATCGCCAACTCCTGCGACCCCGTGTTCTACGATATGGGCAAGGCCTTTTTCTACAACGACCAGCATCCCGAAGGCCTGCAAGAGGTCTTTCGCCGTTGGGGCCTGGGCAAGACCTGCGGCATCGACCTGCCGAGTGAGGGTGCGGGCCGCATTCCCGATGCCGAGTGGAAAGAGTCGTACTTTACCGACGCCTCGGCCGAGGACCGCAAGTGGAATGCCGGCGATATGACCAACATCGCCATCGGCCAGGGCGACATTCTGGTGACACCGCTGCAGATGGCCTGCGCCTACATGGGTATTGCCAACGGCGGCAAACAGTATGTGCCGCATGTGTTCTTGTCTGCTGTCTCGCGTGATGGCGACGGCGATGCCTACAAGTACAACGGCAAGGGCAAAAAGAAGCGCCTTGAGGCCCAAATTAACAACGATGCCGATCTTGCGCTGGTCCGCAACGGCATGCACGATGTGATTTACTCGGCGTCGACTTCGACCGCCGCGCACTTTAACTCCCTGACCCCTACGGTCTACGGCAAGTCCGGCACGGGCGAGAAGAGCGGCGAGGACGATTACGCGTGGTTTTGCGCCTACGCGCCGGCCGATGACCCCAAGTACGTGATCGCCACTGTCTTGGAACAGGGCGGTGGCGGCTCCGATACCGCGCTGCACGTTGTGCGCGATGTCCTCGGTGCGATTTATGACGAGCCCGACACGTCGACGGCCACGGGCGATTCCTCGGTTCGATAGGAGGTTGCGATGGACTTTTCGCCGGCGGACCTGTTCCGCTCAACCAAAACCGGCTCTCGCAGCAGCCTGGACCGCGTCAACAAGCAGATTTCCGCATCGCGCGGAACGTTTCGCCAAAAGGTGCACGTCGGCGTGCTGTTGGCGACTGTGGCGCTCGTCACCTATGGCGCCATTATTATCTGGTCCGCCTCGCAGTTTAAAGCCGACGCCTCGTTCTCGCGTCACCTGCTGGGTATCGGTATTGGCGCGGTGCTGGCGGTGCTCGTCTGGCGCACCGACCTGCGCGGCATTTCCAACTTTTCGACGGCCCTGCTCGTCATCGATCTCATCGTGATCTTCTCGCCTAAGATTCCGGGCCTGTCCTACACGGGCGGCTTGGGAATGACGGGTTGGATCAAGATTCCCGGTATCGGTTTAACATTCCAGCCCGTTGAGCTTGCCAAGCTCATCACCATCTTCTTTATGGCCACGCTTGGCTCGCAGTACAACGGGCGCATCGATACCGCTCGCGACTACATTAAGCTCTGCGGCATGCTGTCCGTTCCGTTTTTGGCCGTCGTCGCCATGGGCGACCTGGGCTCGGGTCTGGTCGTGCTGGTGTCGGGCGCCATCGTCATCTGCATGAGCGGTGCGCGCCGCGAATGGGTGCTGTCGACTTTGGCTCTGCTCGTGGGTTTGGTGGCGCTCGTCCTGGCGCTCGATTCGGTCTTCGATTCGCTGCTCGGCCACGATGTGCTCATTAAGCAGTACCAGATGAATCGTCTGACGGTCTTTATCGACCCCGACAACGCCGATTCGGACGATGCGTACAACCTGCAGCAGTCGTTGATCGCGGTCGGCTCGGGCGGTTTCTTTGGTAAGGGCCTGGGGCATGCGACGCAGTCGGCCGGCGGCTTTCTGCCCGAGTTCCATACCGACTTCGTCTTCGCCTTTTTGTCAGAGACGTTCGGCTTTTGCGGTTCCTTTTTGTTGCTGTGCTTGTACGTGCTGCTCATCTTCTCGACGATCCGCGTCGCCTTTAAGTGCGAGTCTCTGTTTCTACGCTTGTCATGCGTGGGTATTGTCGGCATGTGGGCATTTCAGACGTTCGAGAACATCGGCATGTGCATTGGCATGATGCCGATTACCGGTATTCCGCTGCCGTTCATTAGCTTTGGTTCGTCGTCGATGATGATCCAGTTGTTGACGGTGGGTATCGTACAATCCATATGGCGGCATCGTTCGGGCGCCGCGTAACCGCTGGAGGGGTTTGCCATGAAGATTCCCGTGGAAAAGCTGACCCGCGCTTTTAAAATGGGCGCGACCACCAAGAGGGATTCCGATACGCCGGTGCGCGTTTCGGTCTACCTGGATTCGACTGCCTCGCGTTTTTTGGTCGAGACGGTGCGCGATGCCTTTGTGCCGCAGACGACGTCGGGTATTGTCCGCGTTGAGCGCCTGGGTGAGGAGCGTATCGTCCCCAAGACCGATACCGACGTGGTGCTGGTGCTTTCGTGCGGATCTGAGCGCCTTGAGAGTGCTGTACAGGAGCTCGTCATTGCCGGTGCGCCCGTGTGCGTGCTGGCCGAGTCCGCTGTCGAGGTACCTTTTATCCAGGAGTCCACGCCCATGCTCGGCGTGGTAGCGGCCACCGATAAGACGTATCTGCTCGAGACACTCGCCCGCTGGATCCTGGACCGTACGGAAAAGGAGACGGCCTTTGCGGCGAACTTTGCCTTTATGCGCATCGCCGCCGCCAACCGCATCATCACCTCGTGCGCGCTTACCAATATGGCGACGGGCGCCCTGGTGTTTTTGCCGGGGGCCGATTATCCCGTTATGGCGCTGGCGCAGGTTGGCATGCTCTTTGAGCTTGCGGCTATCTTTGGGCGCGGCATTAAGCCCGAGCGTGGCTACGAGGTCGCGGGCGTGCTTGCCGGCGGCTTGGTAATGCGCGCCGTCACTCGCGCCCTGGTAAAGCAGACGCCGCATATCGGCTTTGCCGTCAAGGCGCTCTCCGCCGCCGTCGGCACCTATGGCATGGGTCGTGCGCTCGTGTCTCTCTACGAGCGCGATATCGACTACAGCCGTGCCAACGAGGTGGTTGCCGCCACGTTCTCGCGTGTCCGCGACCTGGTGACCACGGTTGCCGGCGCTACCCGTCCCATGAATCCTTTTGAGGATGCATCCGATCTCGCTGCTTAGGGGTTTCTTTTGCGCGTTCCATACCAAGACTGTTTTCATTTGATCGAGCCGCTGCTCGCGAAGGTCGAAAAGCCGAGTCGCTATATCGACCACGAGTGGGGTACGCTCTCCAAGGCCGATGCCGACTATCGTTGCTGCATGATTTACCCGGACGTGTACGAGGTCGGCCTGCCCAACCAGGGTATCGCCATCCTGTACAACATCCTTAACCAGGCCGAGGGCATCTCCTGCGAGCGCGGTTATGTGCCGTGGCCCGATATGGGCGATGCCATGCGCGAGGCCGGTATCCCGCTGCTGTCGCTCGAGGGCGCAGCGCCCGTGGCCTCGTTTGATATCGTCGGTATGCACGTGCCGCACGAGATGGCCGTGACAAACTTTCTCGAGGCGCTCGATCTCGCCGGCATTCCGCTGCTGGCTGCTGACCGCACCGAGGACGATCCCATCATCGTCGCCGGCGGACCTTCGGTTTATAACCCCGAGCCGTATGCGGCCTTCTTCGATGCCATCCTGATTGGCGAGGGTGAGGAGTCGCTGCTCGAGATCTGCCAGTTGCATCGCCGCCTGCGTGACGAGGGCGTCCCGCGCGCCCAGATTGTCGAGCGGCTCGCGACGGTCGGTGGCACCTATGTGCCGTCGCTGTACGAGGTGCGCTATGACGAACCCTGCTCACCGCATGGCTACACCGTGCCGCGTGAGGGCAAGGACGTGCCGCCGGTGGTCTACAAGCGCGTCGTCGAGGACTTTGGCGCTACCAATCCGTTGTCGCAGTCGTGCGTGCCCTATGCGCAGCTCGTTCACGATCGCCTGTCTATCGAGATCCTGCGCGGCTGCGCTCGCGGTTGCCGTTTTTGCCAGGCCGGCATGACGTATCGCCCGGTGCGCGAGCGCTCGGCCGACCAGATTGTGTCCTCGGTGATCCAGGGCCTGGAAAAGACCGGCTATGACGAGGTGTCGCTTACCTCGCTTTCGACCACCGACCACTCCTGCATCCGCGACGTGCTCGGTCGCCTTAACCGCCGCCTGGAGGATACGGGCATTCGCGTGTCCATTCCCTCGCAGCGCCTGGATTCGTTTGGCGTGGATATGGCCGAGTCGGTCGCCGGAGAAAAGAAGGGTGGCCTGACGTTTGCCCCCGAGGCCGGTAGCCAGCGTATGCGCGACATCATCAACAAGAATGTGACCGAGGAGGATGTGGACCGCGCGGCCAAGGCGGCCTTCGAGGCCGGTTGGAACCGCATGAAGCTCTACTTTATGATGGGTCTTCCCGGCGAGCGCGATGAGGATATCGTGGCCATCGCCAACCTGGCGGACCATGTGCTCGAGCTCGGCCGCTCCGTGGTACCCAAGGCGCGCCGCGGTTCCATCTCGGTGTCCATCTCGGTGTCGGTGTTTATTCCCAAGGCCGCCACGCCTTTCCAGTGGTGCCCGCAGCTCGATTACGACGACGTCAAACGCCGTCAGAAGCTCCTCATTACGAGCGTTCGCAACCGTGCGGTCCGCGTGCACTACCACGATGCCGAGACCTCGCTTATCGAGGCGGCGCTGTCTCGTGCAGGCCGCGACATGACGCCGGTTATCATCGATGCCTGGCGTGCCGGTTCGCGTTTTGACGCCTGGGTGGAGCATTTCTCGCTCGATAACTGGAAGGAGGCCGCGGCCAAAAACGGCATCGACCTCAACGAGCTCGTGCACCTGCCCTACGAGCTGGACTGGCATCTGCCCTGGGAGCACGTGAGCCCCGGCTGCTCGCGTGGCTTCCTCGAGCGCGAGTACCGTCGCTCGCTGGAGGGTGTCACGACGCCCGACTGCACCCGCACGTCGTGCACCGGCTGCGGAATCTGCCCCACGCTCCACGCCAAGAACGTATTGGTGGGTGATCGCGCATGAGTGAGCGTTTGACCGACAACCCCACGCTCTTTAGGCTTCGCGTTCGCTACGGCAAGCGCGACCGCCTTAAGTACCTGGGCCACCTGGAACTGATTCATACCATTGAACGCATCGTGCGTCGCGCGGGCCTGCCTTATGCTGTCACGCAGGGTTTCTCTCCGCATATGCGTGTGGGTTTTTCCTCGGCGCTGCCCGTGGGCACGTCGTCGACCTGCGAGTGGTATGACCTGTTTATGACTGAGTTCGTCGCGCTCGACGAGGCCTTTGGGCGCCTGGCCGCGGCATCTCCGGCCGATTTGGCGCCCATCGAGGCCGCCTACATCGACGTGCGCACGCCGGCGCTCACGGCCCAGCTCACGCGCCTGTCGTACCGCATCGACCTGCACCTGGACCCTGAGGCGCCGGTCTCTGTCGACGAGGTGCGTCGCGCAATTGACACGTTGCGTGCGGCCCACGGCATCGACTATGCGCGCGGCAAAAAGAGCAAGCGCCTGGACTTGGACCATACGCTCGTGGGCTACGAGCTTAAGGCGGGGGAGTGCCCGGACCATCTGGTGCTCATACTCGACACCCATGCCGACAACGAGGGCTCCATGCGTCCGGAGATTTTGCTTTCTGCTGCTGATGTTTTGTTGCAGGGCTTGACCCCGGGCGTCGATGCACCTATTGTTTCCACCGGTATGCAAGACCTCGTGACCATCTGCTCCTACGATGTCGAGCGTCAGAATCAAGCATGCGAAGACGACGAGGGCCGACTCGTCAGCCCCATACCTGTGCGAACTTGTGGATTTGCTCCACATACTCGTTGACGGGGGTATTATCGCCTGCTACTATATTCGGCTGTTGCACTAACTGATGCATGAAGGGCAAGTAAACATGTACGCAATCGTTAACACGGGCGGCAAGCAGTACAAGGTCGCCACCGACGATGTCATCACCGTCGAGAAGATCGAGGGCAATGAGGGCGACAAGGTCACCCTGCCGGTCATCTTCCTCAACGATGGTAAGAAGATCGTCACCGATCCCGACAAGCTGGCCAAGGCCAAGGTTACCGCTCAGATCGTTGAGCAGTTCAAGGGCGAGAAGCAGCTGGTCTTCAAGTTCCACAAGCGTAAGCGCTATCGTCGTCTGAAGGGTCACCGTCAGCAGCTCACCAAGCTGAAGATCGTGAAGGTTCAGGCTACCTCCCGCGCCAAGAAGGCTGTCAAGGCAGAGGCTGAGGCTGTTGCCGAGGCTCCCGTCGCCGAGTAGATTACACTCGTAACGAAAGAGTAGGTATACACAATGGCACACAAAAAAGGACTCGGTTCCTCCCGTAATGGCCGTGACTCCCGCGGTCAGCGCCTTGGCACGAAGCGCTTCGCCGGCCAGACGGTAACCACGGGCACGATTCTCGTCCGTCAGCATGGCACGCACATCCACCCGGGTGCGAACGTTGGCCGTGGCAAGGACGACACGCTGTTCGCGCTGGTCGACGGTACCGTTGAGTTCCACAAGGGTATCAAGCACAGGGTCAGCGTACGCCCGCTCGCGAACGCGTAATTCACCCTTCATAGAGCACATATGTGGGAGGCACTTGAGTTTTAGGATTCAAGGGTCTCCCTCTTTTTTGTAGGAGGCGATTCTGTTGTCACAGTTCACCGATATCAGCCGCATTAACGTTTGCGGCGGCGACGGCGGAGCCGGATGCATGTCGTTTAGGCGCGAGGCATTTGTTCCCAAGGGCGGCCCTGATGGCGGCGACGGCGGTCGTGGCGGCAATGTCGTCATCCAGGCCGATGCTCAGCTGTCTTCGCTGATCGATTACCGCTTTAAGCATCACTTCCGTGCCGAGCGCGGCACGCACGGCCAGGGCGCCCGTCGCAATGGCAAGAGCGGCGAGGACCTGATTTTGAAAGTTCCCATGGGCACCGTAGTCCGCGAGCTCGATCCCGAGACGCAGACCCCGATGTTCGAGATTGCCGACCTGGTGCACGATGGCGAGCGCGTTGTCGTGGCGCCCGGTGGGGCCGGCGGTCTGGGCAACACCCACTTTGTGACGTCGGTGCGCCGCGCGCCCGCGTTTGCCCAGCTGGGTGAGCCTGCCGAGGAGCACTGGATCGAGCTCGAGATGAAACTTATGGCCGATGCCGCGCTCGTGGGCTTTCCCTCGGTGGGCAAGTCCTCGCTCATCGCGCGTATGAGTGCCGCCCGTCCTAAGATCGCCGACTACCCGTTTACCACGCTCGTGCCCAATCTGGGCATGGTGCGTGCCGGCGAATATTCTTACGTCGTTGCCGACGTCCCCGGTCTCATCGAGGGTGCGAGTGAAGGCAAGGGCTTGGGTCACCAGTTCCTGCGCCATATTGAGCGCACTGCTTTGATCATGCACGTTGTCGATATGACGGGCGGTTTTGAGGATCGCGATCCGGTCGAGGACTATCGCATCATTAACCGTGAGCTCGAACAGTATGGTGCCGAGCTCTCGGAGCGCCCGCAGATCGTTGTCGCCAACAAGTGCGATGCGCCGGGCACGGCCGACAAGATTGCCGACCTTAAGCGTGCAGCGCTCGACGACGGCCATATGTTCTTTGCCGTTTCCGCCGTGACGGGTGCCGGCCTCAACACCCTGATGCTTGCCGTGGGCGAGCAGGTGGCTAAGCTTCGCGCGGAGCTTACGGTTTCCGATGAGCCGGTCGATCTGCGCGATGAGGAGTGGGAGCGTCGCCGCCTGCAGCGCGAGAAGCGCTTCCGCATTGTTGAGGAAGAGCCGGGTGCTTTCCGCGTGGTTGGTCGCGCGATCGAGCGCATGGTTATCCAAACCGACTGGGAAAACGAGGAAGCTGTCATCTACCTGCAGCATAAGTTTGCGCGCATGGGTGTCGACGACGCGCTCGAGAAGGCCGGCTGCCGTGCGGGCGACGAGGTTCGCATTTGCCAGCGCGCCTTTGACTTCGAGGGCGCCGAGGACTTCTCGGAGTTCGAGGACGAGCTCGAGGATGCTGGCGTTGAGGTTATTGACGTAGCGGCCGAGGATGCGGACGCGGCTCATGTCGCCGATGGCTCCGAAGGCGCTACCGAAGTCGACGTTATTGAGACCCCGGAGGGCGAGTAAGCCATGTCGCTGCGCGGTGGAATCGGATTGCCTGAGCTGCCCATCAAGGATGGGCACGAGTTTCGGCTTGGCATTATGGGCGGCACCTTTGACCCGATTCATTACGGGCACTTGGTTACCGCCGAGCAGGCTCGCGAGTCGCTCGACTTGGACGCCGTGCTCTTTATGCCGGCCGGCTCTCCTGCCTTTAAACTCGACAAACCGGTGACGCCTGCCGAGGACCGTTATGCCATGACGGTCCTCGCGACTGCCGCGAACCCGGCCTTTTTGGCAAGCCGCTTCGAGATCGATCGTGCCGGTGTCACCTATACAGCCGATACGCTGCGTGCCCTTCGCGAGTTTTACCCGCCACAGGTGAAGCTTTACTTTATTACGGGTGCCGATGCGATTATCGATATTGTGACCTGGCACAATGCTCACGAGATTGCCGAACTGGCAACCTTTATCGCTGCGACGCGTCCCGGCTTTGACATCGATACGGCCCGGTCGAGGATTAAGGAATCGGGGCTGCCATTCGATGTGCGCTATATTCAGATTCCGGCGCTGGCGATTAGCTCGACCAACATTCGCAAGCGGGTTGCCCGCGGCATGAGCGTGCGCTATCTTACGAGCGAGTCCGTGCTCGGCTATATCCGTAAACGCGGCCTGTATGCCGATCTTGGGCAAGACGATTTTGATTGACGGGGGGAAACGTTGTCGGTAGAAGATCAGTTTGAGGGCGACGAGCGCGCGCTCTTGACGCGTATCCACGAGTTGCTCGATGTGCGCATGAAGGATAAGCGTAAGCGCTACGTGCATTCGCTCGGGGTTGCCGAGACGGCGCTGCACCTAGCCGAGGTATACGGCGTCGACCGCTTTGATGCCGCTGCCGCCGGCCTGATCCATGACTGGGACAAAGTGCTCTCCGACGACGAGCTGGTCACGCGCGCTCTGCATTATGGCATTAAGATTGCCGGCTCTCCGTCTGCCGCGACGCCGCTTTTGCATGGCCCGGTTGCCGCCTATGAGCTTCCGCAGCTTTTTCCCGAGCTGTCGCCGGCGGTCTTTCAGGCTGTCGACCGTCACACCGTGGGCGCTTGCGACATGACGCCACTCGATATGGTGGTCTTTGTGGCCGATGCCATCGAACCCAACCGCCACGGCGATTATGCCCATGCGCTGCGCAAGATGGTGGGGAAGTCCTCGCTCGACGAGTTGTTCTTCTCCTGTTTTGCGCAGGGTCTGGTCTATGTGATCCAGTCCGGGCGCTATCTTTATCCCACGGCTATTACGATTTACAACCATTACGCCCAGCTGCGCTAGCTTGGGCTGTCTAGAAAGAGGTATTCCATGGCCGATGAGACCATGACCGACGAGCAGATTCTTGAAGGTGAGGAGCACAAGAGTTTCGTGGCCACGTCCGACCGCACCGCCGCGACGCTCTCCGCCAGCGGTGTCGCCGCCGAGGATGTCGCCCGCGCTGCCGCGCAGGCCGCCTACGACAAGAAAGGCGAGGACGTTCAGGTGCTCGACCTGACTGAGCTTTCCGATGTTTGCGACTACTTTGTCCTTGCTACCGGCACCAACAACCGCCAGGTTGATTCCATCGTCGACGAGATTGAGGAGAAAGTCGCCGAGGCTTGCGGCGAACACCCGTTTTCCATTGAGGGCCGCGAGCAGAAGACCTGGATGCTCATGGACTACGGTTCGGTTGTCGTCCACGTCTTCACTCCCGAGGCGCGTGAGTTCTACCGTCTCGAAAAGCTCTGGGGCGATGCTCCCCAGCTCTCCCTGGACCTCCTCTAGTAGCTCATTTGGGACGGGGCTTTTTTAGCTACCCTCAAGTATTTCGCCGGGCAGTCGCGTTTTTCCGCGGCCGCCCGGCTTTCTTTTTGCCCAAAAGTAGCTAATTTGGGACGGGGCTTTTTTAGCTACTACCTACCGTTCGCCGAACATCGCGATTTATAGCTCCCAGTACGTTTTTTTCTACTCTGGCTCGGGTAACGTAATTGTTATCTGTAGAGGAGGGGATGCGTATGACTCGGACTGCGCGAGAAATCTCTGTATATGGTTTTTACCATGTCGTCCAAAAGGGATGTGCCGACCAACTCATATTTGAGGATGACGAAGATCGGCTCTATCTGATTCGGCTGATTGCTTCGAAATGCCAGAAGTTTAAAGTGGATGTCATCGCGTGGTGCCTTATGGATAACCATATTCATCTTCTGCTTGACGACGAGCATGTTCATCTGAGCGATTGCATGCATTCGATTACGACGGCGTATGCCATGTATTTCAACTCAAAGACAGGCAGGAAGGGGCCTGTTTTCCAGGATCGATTTAAGAGTGTGCCGATCCTCGATGATGATCAGCTGCTCAACTGCGTGAGATACATTCACGACAATCCCGCGAAGGCGAGGATTGGGACCGCTTCGCTGTATCGATGGAGCAGCTTTCGCGAGTATATGGGATATCCGGGTATCTGCAAAACGGATTGCGTTCTTGGGTTGCTCGGTGACTCTCAGAGATTTTTTGCCTTCAGCACCTCGGGTGAGCCCAATCGCTATTGCTTCCGTGACGGCGCTCATGTGAGCGACACAGATGCGCTGGAGTTTGCGCAGGCTCTTCTTAAGCCGTACGGGCCTCATCACCTTAAGGCTTTGCCAAAGGGGGCGCGCGATGCCTGCATTCGTACTTTGAAGAGCGAGGGCTTTTCGATTAAACAGATCGTCCGTCTTACGGGCATTGGACACTGCACCATACAAAAGGTCAAAGTCAAAAAATAGCTCATTTTGGACGAGGTCTGTGTTGCGACCGCGTCAGGTATGGGTTGGGTAGCTAATTTGGGACGGGGCTATTTTAGCTAACCCTACAAATCGGTTGAGTTTTATTCCGGCCCCGGGTGATTCGCTGCCAGCTGAAGGGTAGCTAAAAAAGCCCCGTCCCAAAT
>NZ_JBNPNG010000005.1:0-138863 GCF_050314535.1 Collinsella sp. SGI.095 | reverse complement strand
CCCCCCTTTTTTGCGCTATATACAAGCTGTGCCTTGTGAACGGACTCTTCCTTTGACTCTCTTACTGTTTGGCTGTTTTTTTGAACCGTCGCTTTGTATTTGCGCGATAATTACTCGCATTGACGTTAGGGAGGGCTTGATGTTTACCGTTTTCGTTTTGGGCAATATTGCTTCGGGTAAATCGACTGCCTGCCGCTTTCTGGAATCTCGCGGAGCCCTGCTTATCGATTTAGATGTTCTTGCCAAATCGCTGTACGTACCGGGGTCGGATATCGTCAATGCTCTTGCTGAAGAGTTTGGCTGGGATATTTTGGACGAGGATGGCGGTGTTCGACGTAACGTTCTCGCTTCTCGAGCTTTTGTTTCTCCCGATACGGTTGCAAGGCTCAATAGTATTGTGCACCCCGCTCTCATTGAGCAGCTTTCGCTGAGGATTCTCGATCCTGCTTGCTGTACGGTTTCGTCCCCCCGCTATCCCTTTGCGGCGGTCGAAGTATCTGCTCCGACTGGCTTTGAGGACGCCTTTGGCCTTGCGGATGAAATTATGGTTGTTAGCGCTCCTTTAGCGGTCCGTCGCGAACGCGCTATTCACCGTGGTATGGAGCCATCCGATTTTGATGCTCGCTGTGCTTGCCAACCCGATGAGTCTTCGCTTTGCAGTCTCGCCACGACCGTGATTGATAACGCAGCGGGCGACAGCTCGCTCTTTGAACAACTGGACGCGTGGCTTGCTCG
Source organism: Collinsella sp. SGI.095 (assembly GCF_050314535.1). Classification (NCBI taxonomy): domain Bacteria; kingdom Bacillati; phylum Actinomycetota; class Coriobacteriia; order Coriobacteriales; family Coriobacteriaceae; genus Collinsella; species Collinsella sp. SGI.095. The sequence continues at coordinate 138,128 of NZ_JBNPNG010000005.1, read as the reverse complement.
CCATGGCCTTATGGATGCTATGGATAAGGAGACGACAGATGCCTAAGACGCGTTTCTTTACGTGGTATCGCCTTGTGCCGCTGGTTGTCGTTTTCGTCTTTGGCCTTATCTCGCTCGTTTACTCGTGTGCTCCCGCCGCTTTCTTTAAACCGTTCTATCCGATTGACTATGAGGCGTATGTAAAGCAGTCCAGTATTTCGCATAATCTCGATCCGTATCTGGTGTGTGCCGTCATCAAGTCGGAATCAAACTGGGATCCCGAGGCGGAATCAAATCAGGGCGCCCAAGGTCTCATGCAACTTATGCCCGAAACCGCTCAGGATATGATCGCTAAGGGCCTTGTCGACGGGGACGAGTATTCAGCCGATGACCTGAATGACCCCGCTTCGAATATCGAATTTGGGTGCGCGTACCTCTCATACCTGTTGACGTATTTCAATGGGTCGACGGATAGCGCTATTGCTGCTTACAATGCCGGAATGGGCAATGTCGATGGGTGGGCGCAGCAAAACACATCGCTCCATAACGCGATTGCCTTTCCCGAGACGCAAGCCTATTTGATTCGTGTCAATAATGCCTGGGTTCGCTATAAGACCCTCTATCCCGACCGGTTCGTATAGGACTATGCCTGCCGCCTGCGTATACTGCAGATGTATGAGTTAGGAGTATCCATGGCGGATTTTGAAGTTGAGCGTGTTGGCGGAGAGCTCAAACGTTTTGGCGTTGAGGGCTCTGAGGTACCGTTTGAGGTCGTGTCTCCCTATGAGCCTGCAGGTTCACAGCCTAAGGCCATTGAGTCGCTTGTGCAGGGTGTGAGGGACGGAGACCGGTATCAGGTTTTGCTTGGCGTGACCGGCTCGGGCAAGACCTTTACCATGGCCAAGACCATCGAAGCTCTCGGTAAGCCAACGCTGGTCATGGCCCCCAACAAAACCCTCGCCGCCCAGCTTGCGAGCGAGCTCAAAGAATTCTTTCCCAACAACGCCGTGGTCTACTTCGTCTCGTACTACGACTACTATCAGCCCGAGGCATATGTGCCGCAAAGCGATACGTATATCGAGAAGGATGCTTCGATTAACGAAGAAGTCGAGATGCTTCGACATCAGGCGACCGCCTCGTTGCTTTCTCGACGCGATGTGATTGTCGTCGCTTCGGTGTCCTGCATCTATGGCATCGGCTCTCCTGAGGACTATGCGGGGCTGGCGCCGAATATCGACAAGAAAGTACCGCTCGAGCGCGATGACTTTATCCATGCGCTCATCGACATTCAGTACGACCGGAACGACTATGACTTGGCGCGTGGCACCTTCCGCGTGCGCGGTGATGTTGTCGATGTGTATCCGCCCTATGCCGAGCATCCGTTGCGATTTGAGTTCTTTGGCGATGAGGTCGAGCTTATCGCCGAAATCGATGAGGTTACCGGTGAGATGCTTCGTGAGTATGAGGCTATTCCCGTGTGGCCGGCATCGCACTATGTGACCGAGAAGCCCAAGGTCAAGGCGGCCTTGAAGTCAATCAGTGAAGAGTGCGAGAAGCGCGTCGCGGAGCTCAAGGCGACCGACAAGTTGCTCGAGGCGCAACGTCTACAGCAACGGACCGATTATGACCTCGAGATGCTCGAGACGATGGGCTTTTGCAACGGCATCGAGAACTACTCGCGTCATCTGGACGGGCGTAAGCCGGGTGAGCCGCCGTTTACCCTAATCGATTACTTTCCCAAGGACATGCTCTGTATCATAGACGAGAGCCACGTGACGGTGCCACAGATTCGCGGCATGCACGAAGGCGACCGATCGCGCAAAGTTACGCTTGTTGAGCATGGTTTTCGCCTGCCCTCGGCGCTCGACAATCGTCCGCTTCGCTTCGATGAGTTTGAGGCGAGGATTCCGCAGTTCATCTACGTCTCGGCCACGCCGGGCGACTACGAGCTGCGGGTGAGCCAAAACGACGTGGAGCAGATTATTCGTCCGACCGGCCTGCTCGACCCCAAGATTGACGTGCGTCCCGTTCGCGGTCAGATTGACGATCTTGAGGACGAGATTCGCGAGCGCGTTGCCCGCAAGGAGCGCGTGCTGGTGACCACGTTGACCAAGCGCATGGCCGAGGACCTGACCGACCATCTACTTGATGCGGGCATTAAGGTCAATTACATGCACTCTGATACGGCGACAATGGACCGTGTCGAGATCCTGCGAACGCTGCGCGAGGGCAAGATCGATGTTCTCGTTGGCATCAACCTGCTTCGCGAGGGTTTGGATCTTCCCGAGGTCTCACTGGTGGCAATTCTCGATGCCGATAAGGAAGGCTTCTTGCGCAACCGCCGTTCGCTGATTCAGACGATTGGCCGTGCGGCCCGTAACGCCGATGGCGAAGTCATCATGTATGCAGACGTTGTGACCGATTCGATGAAAGCGGCCATCGAGGAGACGCGGCGCCGTCGCGAGATTCAGATGGCATATAACGACGAACATGGCATTGTGCCCAAGACAGTGCGCAAGGCCATCAACGACATCTCAAGTTTTATTGCCGAGGCCGAAAAAACTGTGGGCTCCAAGGGACGCTCGAAGGGCGACTCTCTTGGCCATGGCGCATTCTATACGCCCGATGAGTCGGGCGAGGGCGGTGTGCCGGAAACGGTGGCGCCCGAGCAGACACTTGCGGAGCAGTTGGAAGAACTACCGCATGACGAGCTTGTGCGGATCGTCGAAACCATGGAAGAGGATATGCGTAACGCTTCTGCCGTCATGGACTTTGAGGAGGCGGCGCGCCTGCGTGATGCTGTCGTTCAGATTCGGGCGATGCTCGAGGGTGCGTCTGAGGACGAGACGATCGAGCGCTTACGTTCGCAGGCCCGCAAGGGTTCCACGTTCGCATCGGGTAGAAAACGCCAGGGTGCACGGTTTAAGAAATAGCGAGCAGGCCCCGAGTTCCCTGTGGAGCTCGGGGCCTGTGTCTTTTGCGCGCTGGAATTCGTTCGCTAGAGGTCTGCGATCAGGGCTTCGGCACAACGGATACCGTCGGTGGCCGCGCTCATGATGCCTCCGGCATATCCAGCTCCCTCACCACAAGGGTAGAGGCCCGGGGTCGATACGGCATGGCACGTTCGGTCTCGGGTGACAGTGACCGGTGAGCTCGAACGAGTCTCCACGCCGGTAAGAACGGCATCGGGGCGGTCGTAGCCCCGTAGCTTTTTTCCGAGTAGGGGAAGTCCCAGGCGGAGCGACTCGACGATATGCTGCGGCAGGGCTTCGTCAATTGCCGTCCAGGTCACACCGAGCGGATAGGTGGGCTTTACCTTTCCGGGCGCCTTGCTGGCGCGTCCTGCGAGGAAATCTCCGACGAGTTGTGCCGGTGCGTTCCAGTTGGAACCGCCCAGGCGATAGGCGGCCGCCTCGCAGGCGCGCTGGAGCTCGATGCCGGCGAGCGGGTCATCGTCGGGAAGGTCCTCGGGCGTGACGTTAACGAGCAGGGCGGCATTTGCGTTACGGCCGTCGCGGGCATTGAGGCTGGCGCCGTTGACGCACAGGTGGCCCTGCTCGGAAGAGGCGGCGACAACCTGCCCGCCGGGGCACATGCAAAACGAGAACACGCTGCGGCCGTTGGGAAGATGGGCGACGAGTTTGTAGGGGGCTGCTCCGAGGGCAGGATGTCCCGCCGAGGCTCCATATTGGGCTCGGTCGATGTCGCGCTGCGGATGCTCGATGCGAACGCCCATGGCAAAGGTCTTTTGTGCGAGGGCCACGTTGTGGTCCTTAAGGAGTTCAAAAATATCGCGAGCAGAATGCCCGCAGGCGAGGATGAGGTGCTTTGTCTCAATTGGCTCGTAAGCGGCGTCTTGGGATGATTGGACATCAATACCGGTGATGGCGCCAGACGCGTCGATGCGAATTTCGACGAGTTTTGTTCGATAACGGACGACACCTCCGAGTTGCTCGATGCGCTGGGATATAGCGGTAACAACCGTGGGAAGGATGTCGGAGCCAATGTGCGGCTTGGCATCCCACAGAATATCGCGGGGCGCACCTGCCTCGACGAAGGTTTCGAGGATAAGGCGATGGGCGGGATTTTTTGTTCCCGTATTGAGCTTGCCGTCCGAGAAGGTCCCCGCGCCGCCCAGACCAAACTGAATATTGCTCTCGGGGTCGAGGATACGCTCCTTTAGAAAGAGGTCGATCGCCTGCGAGCGGCGAAATGCCGGGTCGCCGCGCTCGATGAGCAAGGGCTTCAGACCTGCTTCGGCAAGGGTGAGTGCGGCGAAAAGGCCGGCGCAACCGGCACCGACGACGACGGGGCGCTCTTTAGGTGCGCTGGAAACGGGGGAGGGGAATGAAGGCTCATCGTCTTCTATCGCGCGTACGCGCGAGCGGTCACGCTCGGCAACGCTGTCGACCGCTTCTCGCTCGAGGTGGGGACTAGTCAGCTCAACACGAAAGCTCAGGATAAAATGGACGTCTCGTTTTTTGCGAGCGTCGATTGACTTGCGGTGGAGCTCGATGGACTTGATCTCGGAGTCCTTGCAACGCAGGACGCGCTTGGCGAATCGCTTGCCAACAATGAGGCAGGCATTTTCATCGCCGGCTTCATCGAGTGACGCGTTGACTTGGGTGAGTTCGATCATCGAGGTCTCCTTAGAGGCAAGAAAGAGGCCGTCCGGTATCCCAGACGGCCCGAATGCGTTTTTGATTATAGACTGTGCGGCTACAGGCTGCTTGCAGCGCGAATGCCCGAGATCCAGGCCCACGCAAGGTTAAAGCCTCCGCAATCGGCGTCGATGTCGAGCGCTTCGCCGCAGACGTAAAGCGGGGCGTCGACAACGCTGCACGCGTGTAGACTGGGTGTTGAGATGCTCTCGACAGATACGCCACCACGCGTGACCTGCGCCGAGCGCTCCTCGGCTGTTCCCTCGACGAGCAACTTAAAGTGCTTGAGGAACGAGACCAGGTGGACGACATCGTTGGAGCCTGGATGGCACTGCTCGAACGCTGTGCAGACGACGCGGGAGAGTTGCGGGGCGAGCATGCCGTCGAGCCAACGGGGATCGCGGGGCGAAAAGCCGCCGAGCAGCTTAACGCGCCGGTTAAGCATATCGAGCAACTCGTCTTTAGAGAGGTCGGGGAAAACGTCGAGCAGGATCGTATCGCCGCGCTGGATACGACGGGAGAGGTTGAAGACAGCGACGCCCGAGATACCGAAGGTTCGAAACAGTACTTCACCGTCTTCGTGCCAGAGCTCACTATGGTTACGGGTGAGCGTCAAGCGGGCGCGGACGCGCAGACCATCCAACGTCTTGAGTGCCGCCCGATCGCCGACGACCGTTGCCGATACGGGGCAGAGGATGGGGCGCAGCGAAGTGAGGGGGAGGCTAAACGTATCGGCGATACCGGTGGGGTTGCCACCCGTGGCGATAATTACGGCATGTGCCTCCAGGGCCTCGTTCTTGCGAGGGACATCGGCGAGTGCCTTCCGAAGCGAGCGGAGCTCCGATTTTCGGTCGTCGTGCTTTTTTGCCTTGAGTGCCCGCGCTGGACGGTTTATTTGAAGTGCCCAGCCTTCGGAAGCTTTGTGCGCCGAGGCAACGTTGGCTCCGCAGATTAAGGTGATACCCAGGCGGTCGCAAACGTTGAGAAGCGCGTCGCGCACCGATTCGGCGCGAAGCGAGCGCGGGTACAGCCGGCCTTCCTCGGAGGTTGTCATGATGCCCAGCGAGGAGAAGAAACCCATAAGCTCTTGCTCGGGCTGGGGGCCCATGACGGATTCGACGAATGCGGGGTGGTTATACCGCTGAGGATCAATCGATTCGTTGGAGAGGTTGCAGCGACCGTTTCCGGTCGCAAGCAGCTTAAGGCCGCACGCGACATCGCGCTCAACGATGCAGACGCTTTTACCCGCGCGTGCGGCCGTAATGGCGGCGGCGAGGCCTGAAGCCCCGCCGCCGATTACCAGGACGTCATAGAAGGCGCTCGTGTTCACTTAGGCCTCGTCGGTCTCGTGCGGGGCAATGGCCTCGACGGCAGAGACGGCCTGGGGCAACATGCCGTCGGGCAGCGCGGTCTCGACCTCGCCCTTATCGCAGGCCTCGGCGAGTGCCGGATTAATGGGAAGCTGGCCCAAGATGTCGAGGTTATAGCGCTCTGCGACCTCGGGGAGCTTGCTCTTGCCAAAGACCTCGATCTTCTTGCCGCAGTCGGGGCACTCAATATAGCTCATGTTCTCGACAATGCCCAGAATGGGGACGTTCATCTTCTCGGCCATGTTAACCGCCTTGGCGACGATCATCGAGACCAGATCCTGCGGGCTCGTGACGATGACGATGCCGTCGACGGGCAGCGACTGGAAGACGGTGAGCGCGACGTCGCCTGTTCCCGGAGGCATGTCGACCAGCAGGTAGTCGATGGGGCCCCACGAGGTCTCGCTCCAGAACTGCCTAATGGCGCCTGCGATGACCGGACCGCGCCAAAGGACGGGGTCGGTCTCGTTTTGGAGCAGCAGGTTGGAGCTCATGACCTTGACGCCGTGCTCGGAGATTTCGGGCAGCATAAGGTTGCCAAGGGCATGGACGTGGCGTCCGCTCATACCGAACATCTTGGGGATAGAGGGACCGGTGATGTCGGCATCGAGGACGCCGACCTTGTGGCCGTGACGGGCAAGCTCGGTGGCGATGGCACCGGTGACAAACGACTTGCCGACACCGCCCTTGCCGGAAAGCACGGCGATGACGCGTTTGACCTCGGACAGCGTGTTCTCCTCAAATTGCGACGGCGACGTTTGTCCGCCGGCGGCCTGTGCGTGCTCGCAACCCATGTATGACTCCTTTGTATATGTTGGGGCCGGGGCCCCGTGATGTGACACGAGCGTCATTGTACCCTCGTTTGCGAGCGGGAGTCATTTGTGATGCATTTGGACCGAGTGTGCTTGCAATACGATGGGCCCAAGCGAATGAGCGGGCTTACTGAACTTTGCTGGCGAACTCGAGGTATTGCATGCGCTGCAGCTTGTCGATCGTCGAGGCGTATGGGCTGTCTTCAGATTCCAAATCGTAGCGCAGCCCGTCGGCACCAAGATAGCCGGCGACATTGATGGCGGGCACATCTGACCTTGTTGCAAGCAGAGCCTTTTGATAGTCGGTGAGCGGGGCGCCGATCTTATTAAGGGTAATGGCTGCAATCTCGTTTGCCCCGACGGTGTCGTAGACGTTGAGCTCGGTATTGCCGGCGATTTCATAGTTAGCCCAGACGAAATAGGTCGACTGATAGATACGGAAAGCGTGGCTTGCCGTATCTTCCTGAGGGTACAGCTCATCGTTGAGAGTCGTTGCGGCGCTCGGCTGATGGTCGCCAAAAAAGACAAGAACAACCGGTCTGCCGATATTGCGGAGCTCGTTGATAAAGTACTCGAGGTCCCGGTCGGATGCGTTGATGCAGGTAAGATAGGTGTTGAGCGCGCTATTGGCGCCCTCGCTGGCTCCCTCGACCCAATAGTTTGTCAGCTCTTCGGCGGGAACGGTGCCATAGTCGTAGCCGCCGTGATTTTGCATCGTGACGTCAAAGATGAACTGCGGGGCTTCGTCGGTTCTAAGCAGGTCGAGTATCTTGTCGTAGGTGGCGTAGTCGCATACGCCGGCATGGTAACAGGGCGCACCTTCGAAATCGCCGATTGAAAGAAAGTCTCCAAAGCCCAGCTGCTGATAGATTTTATCTCGATGGTAGTTGACGGGGTTTTGCGGGTGCATAGCGGTAGCGGTATACCCAAGCTCCTTAAGGTCCTTTGCCAGGCTGTTGACGCCATTCATCTGATATAGCTGATAGGGGATTTTGCCTAATCCGACAAAGGCCGTTGTCGCTCCGGTCAAAAATTCGAATTCGGAGTTCGCCGTTCCGCCACCGGCGACCGAAGCGAGCATGGTGCCGCGAACAAGTGTGTCGGGAAGCGAGTTGTAGAATGCGGGGCCGGTGTACCCGGCCGCCTGGAGCTGCTCAAAGCACGAAAGGTCGCTAAAACTCTCGTTCATGACGGCAACAATCGTCGGCTTGATTTCATTGAACTGGGCAACGGCCGCCGCGCGCTGCTCGCTCGAGCCATACGTGCTGTCGTAGGTGGCGGCGAGCTCCTGCTCGATGCTCTGCGCCTCATCGGGCGTATAGTCTTCGGGCTTCTCAATGGGCAACTCGTTGACCATTTCGGTGAACGAAGTGATAAAACCCTGAGACGCATACGTGGTGATGGGCTGCCAACGGTCAAATCCAAAATTCAGCGCCTGCTCCAAGTCGATGCTGGAAAAGCCCGAGAGCCCCACAACGGTCACTAGCAGAAAAGCGCAGAGGTTAGCGGCGATTGCGGGGAAGACATGGGTGGGCGTACGGAGCTTTCTCGGTCGGATAAGCGAAAGAAGCCCCAGGGAAATCTCTAGCAGGGCTAGAGAGGTTACGATTCCGGCGGTAAAGGTAAACTCGTATCCCTCGCTCACTTCCATTGCGGTGCCAAGGGCCAAGATATCGCTTGGCAGGATGGCCTCGCCTTTAAACGTTATGACGAAGTGCTCGGCAATGCCAAGGATGCAACATACGACGGGCACGAGGACCATGACGCCTCCATGACGCTGTCCCAGCAAATAAAGGGAGAGCAGAACCGTCGCGAGCAGCCCGACGGAAAACCCGAATGAGTTGGCGGGAATGCGATAGAACGTTTCGTTGCAGGAAATTTCGAGTGAAACGAACGAGAGCGCTGAAACAGCGGCGATGACAAGGATGTCACGGCAAATACAGGCAACCGTTCCCGTCGCAAGATCGGTTTGGTCGATAAGTCCCGAAACCAAGGGCTCGACAAGAAGTATGACGGCGGCAGCACCGAGCGCCGAATAAGAAAGGACCCATAGGGAACTGTCCTCATTTACGAGCAATTGATTCGTAATCCATGCAGCTACCATGCCGAGCGGGATGAGGAGCGTCGCGCACCAAAAGACGCGGGCAATGGGCGGCTTTTCATTGTGTTTGATTGAAAAATACACGCGCACGACGACGGTGGCCACGATAAGGACGGCGATGAATATGGGCAGATTGGCCATGTCGCTCGAAGTGATTTCAAGGGGGATATCTTCGGTCATGGACGTTCCTCTGTTACAGCAAATTAAGTTCAGTGATTAGATTACTGTAACCTTTCCACGGCATTTCGAGAAACAAAGCGCCCGATACGCAAAGCTAAAGGTCTGCGAATCTTGTATTACGAACATCTGTGCGCGTCGAGTGCGCTAAACTCATCGGCAGTATGATTCGATGCAATAGGAGGCAAGGAGCTTCCATGTCTGATTCTTCTATCGTTATTCGCGGCGCTCGTGAGCACAACCTCCGTGATATCGATGTTTCCATTCCGCGTGACCAACTCGTGGTCATTACCGGTCTTTCTGGCTCGGGCAAGAGCTCGCTGGCATTTGACACTATCTATGCCGAGGGCCAGCGTCGATACGTCGAGAGCCTTTCGAGCTATGCGCGCCAGTTCTTGGGCCAGATGGACAAACCCGACTTGGATTCAATCGACGGCCTTTCGCCGGCGGTGTCGATCGACCAAAAGACGACGTCTAAAAACCCTCGCTCGACGGTTGGCACCGTAACCGAGATTTATGACTATCTGCGCCTGCTGTTCGCCCGTGTGGGCACCCCGCACTGTCCCGAATGCGGCCGCGTCATTGAGCGCCAGACGACCGACCAGGTTGCCGACAAGGTCTTGGCGGCGGGGGAGGGTCGCCGCGCGTTTGTGCTGGCACCGGTGGTGCGCGGGCGAAAAGGCGAGTACACCAAACTGTTTGAGGACCTTCGCGCCGAGGGCTTTAGCCGCGTGCGTGTCGACGGTGAAGTGCGCTCGCTCGACGATCCAATCGATCTGGACAAGAAGTTCAAGCACGATATCGAGGTCGTGGTCGATCGCATCGTGATCCGTGAGAACTCTCTGGGTCGTATCGCCGAGTCCGTTGAGCAGGCGACCGCGCTGGCTCACGGCAATGTAAATGTGTACATGCTGCCCGATCGTGATGCTCCCGAGGGGACCGAGGGCGAGCTGCTGGAGTATTCGTTGGCCTTGGCGTGCCCGGAGCATGGACACTCCATTGACGATCTTCAGCCGCGTGATTTCTCGTTTAACGCTCCCTATGGCGCATGTCCTGAGTGCGACGGCCTGGGCTTTAAGAAAACCGTTGATGCCGAGGCACTGATCGAGGACCCCTCGAAGTCCATTGCCGACGGAGTCTTTGGTAGCCTGTTTGGCAATTCGAACTACTACCCGCAGATTTTTGCTGCGGTCTGTGAACACTTTAAGGTAAGCGCCGATACGCCGTGGGAGGACTTGCCCCCTCGCGTGCGTCGTGCATTCTTGGATGGCCTGGGCGATACGAAGATCTCGGTTGACTACCAAAAGCTCGACGGACGTCGTAGCCAGTGGGATACCAAGTTTTCGGGCGTTCGCAACATCCTGTACGAACGCTATACCGAGACGACGAACGAGAACACCAAGGCGCGCTTGGAGAAGTACATTCGCGAGGAACCGTGCTCGAGCTGCCACGGCGCTCGTTTGCGCCCTGAGATGCTCGCCGTCACCGTGGGCGGCAAGTCCATTTACGAGGTTTGTTGCCTGTCGTGCCGTGAGTCGCTCGAGTTTTTTGAGGGCCTGGAGCTCACCGAGCGCCAACAGTTTATCGGCGGGCGCATCGTCAAGGAAATCCTGGAGCGCTTGCGTTTTCTGGTCGATGTTGGACTCGACTATCTGACGCTCGATCGTGCCTCGGCGACGCTTTCTGGTGGCGAGGCGCAGCGTATTCGCCTGGCAACACAGATCGGCGCCGGCCTCATGGGTGTCCTATACATTTTGGACGAGCCATCGATCGGCCTTCATCAGCGCGATAACGAGCGCCTGATCAAGACCCTTGAGCGCCTGCGCGATATCGGCAATACCGTCATCGTCGTCGAACACGACGAGGACACAATCCGTGCCGCCGACTACGTGATCGACATGGGGCCCGGCGCCGGCGTCAACGGCGGACACGTAGTCGCGGCGGGAACGCCTGCCGATATCATGGCGTGTCCTGAGTCGATGACGGGCGCTTATCTGACCGGCAAACGAATGATCCGGGTGCCTGATGAACGGCGCAAGCCCGGTCGCGGCTGCCTTAAAATTACGGGCGCTCGAGCTAACAACCTCAAAAACGTTACTGCCAAGATCGAGTTTGGTACGCTTACGGTTGTTACCGGCGTGTCAGGATCGGGCAAGAGCTCCCTGGTTACCGACACCATTGCGCCTGCCCTTACGAATGCTATTCACCGTTCGACGCGCCCTGTGGGTCCGTATAAGAAAATCGAGGGCACCGAGTGTATCGATAAGGTTATCGATATCGACCAGTCGCCGATTGGCCGCACACCGCGTTCCAACCCCGCTACCTATATTGGCCTGTGGGATGATCTTCGCGCGCTGTTTGCGAGTACGCCGGAGTCGAAGGCGCGCGGCTACTCGCCGGGTCGTTTCTCCTTTAATGTGAGTGGCGGGCGCTGTGAGGCGTGCAAGGGCGACGGACAGATCAAGATCGAGATGCACTTCCTTCCCGATATCTACGTTCCCTGCGAAGTTTGCGGCGGTAAACGCTACAACCGCGAGACACTCGAGGTCACCTACCGTGGCAAGACCATCTCGGACGTGCTCGACATGAGCGTCACCGAGGCGCTGGCGTTCTTTGGGAATATCCCGCAGATTAAGCGCAAGCTTCAGACTTTGTATGACGTTGGCTTGGGCTATGTGAGTTTGGGGCAGCCTGCCACGACGCTTTCGGGCGGCGAGGCGCAGCGTGTGAAACTCGCCAAGGAGCTTCATCGACGCCAGACGGGCAAGACGTTCTATATTTTGGACGAGCCGACGACCGGCCTTCATTTTGAGGACGTCCGCCAGCTGCTCGATGTGCTGCAGCGCTTGGTCGATGCGGGCAACACGGTGCTGGTGATTGAACACAACCTTGATGTCATCAAGGTTGCCGACCGCCTGATCGATATGGGTCCCGAGGGCGGCAATGGCGGCGGAACCGTCGTGGTCTCGGGTACGCCGGAGCAGGTCGCGGCATGTTCGCAGAGTTACACGGGCAAGTTCTTGGCACCGCTGCTCAAGCGCGACCGCGAGCGTCAGGCACAACTCGACGCCCAGTAAAGAGACGCCGTCGTACGAGAAGCGCCACCGATTCCTTTCGATTCGGTGGCGCTTCTGTGTGTCGAGATGACGTATGCGGCTAAATTGGACATATACTTAGGCGTTACGTTCGAATGCGAGGGAAGGGACATGCCATGGCAAAGGCTGCAAAGACGCCGAAAACCAATGCGATGCGCGAGCTGGAAAACGCCGGCATCTCCTATATTCTCCATACGTATGAAGACGATGGCGATGAGTCGGTGGGTTTAGGCGTTGCAATTTTGGAACAACTTGGCGAGGAGCCTGGCCAGGGGTTTAAGACCTTGGTTTGCGTGACGCCGTCCAACGAACACGTTGTGTGCTGTATTCCCGTTGCCGACGAGCTTGACCTAAAGGCCGCCGCGCGCGCCGCTGGTGAAAAGTCGCTGACCATGATGCATGTCAAGGACTTGCTTGCCGCGACGGGGTATGTCCGGGGCGGCTGCAGTCCAGTCGGCATGAAAAAACGCTTTCGGACGCTGATCGATGAGACATGCGTCCTTTGGGATACCATTTTTATCTCAGGCGGTAAGCGTGGCTATCAACTTGAGCTTGCCCCCGACGACTTAGTTGCATTTTGCGGGGCGACGGTTGCCCCGATCACGAGAGAGGACTGAGCGATGCCGCAGGAAGAATCGAAGCGCGGAGCTCACTTTGCAAAGGGTTCGGCTTCTCAGACGCCCGCGCCTGAGCCTTCTTCGGTCGATGACCAGATTCGAAACGCTTGGTCCGTTGCTGCAGATCCAGGGGAGACGGCTGTGTATTTGCGTGCCGCCGGTGCCGGTGCGGTGCCTCCCCGTACGATTCTCTCTTCGGCTCGCCCCGATGAGACGGCGGTGTTTTTGGCCGCGGCTCAATCCCGTGCCGGACGGATGCCTGCCGCCGGGACGTCTCGTGCGCCGCGTCCCGATGAGACGGCGGTGTTTTTGATGGCGGCTCAGGGAAAGGGCGCACTGCAGGGTGTCCCAGCCGATCGTCCCGCGAGGCCTGCAACCGACGGTGATGGCGAGCAGTTGCTTTTGGATGACGAGTGGTCACCGCTCGGCTCGACCGATCCGGTCGAGGGCGTTGCTGTCGACGACGATGATTGGGATCTTTTGTCGTTTTCTGGTCGAACCGCTGCCGCCAGGGAAGTTGACACGGTGTTTGGTAATAATGCCGTAGCTAACGATGACGCTTCGTTTGACAGCGATGTCACGCCTGTTGACGGAGCTTTTTCTGTCGATGATGCCGTTTTGGTCGACGACCCCTTCGCGATAATCGATGAGCCTGATATCGAGGTTGATTCTCGACAACACACTGAAGTCAGCCCCCAATCACAGGACGACGTAGATGATATGGGCTCGTCGGACTACTCTACGGTTGGCCGTTCTGCCGGCCTCATGACTGCACTGACCATCGTGTCGCGCGTCACCGGGTTTATCCGTACTTGGGCTATGGCTGCCGCCATCGGCATGTCGCTGCTCTCGTCTTCCTATCAGGTCGCCAACAACCTGCCCAATATGCTCTATGAGCTCGTGATGGGCGGTATGTTGGTTACCGCCTTTTTGCCGGTGTACATGGGCGTGCGTCGTGAGCAGGGTCGCGACGCCTCAAACGAATACGTAGGTAATCTGCTCGGCATCCTGCTTTTGCTGCTGGGCGGCATTTCGGTGTTGGGCACCGTGTTTGCTCCGGGCTTTATCTGGACGCAGTCGTTCCTTTCGGGCGATGGCGGAAGCATGGATACCGCTGCATTCATGTTCCGTTTCTTTGCCATTCAGATTTTGTTCTACGGCTTGGGCTCGGTGTTCTCGGGCGTTCTTAACGCGCATCGTGACTACTTTTGGTCGACGTTCGCCCCGGTACTCAACAACGTGATTGTCATTGCGAGTTTTATGGGCTTCGCTCCCGTATCTGCCTGCTTTGGTGAGCAGGCGGGCGTCGTTTTGATTTCGCTCGGCACGACGCTTGGCGTTTTTGTCCAGATGGCGTGCCAGATTCCCGCACTCGGTAAGCATGGTGTCCGGCCTCATATTCATATCGACTTTAAGGATCCTGCACTGCGACAGACGCTCGCGCTCGGCGTCCCGACGTTGCTCGCTACGGTATGCATGTTCGTGTCGACTTCCATTACCAACGCAGCCGCGCTGGTGGTGCAGCCCGAGACCGGTCCTTCTGTAATTGCCTATGCGCGCCTTTGGTACACACTGCCTTATGCCTTGATAGCCGCCTCGCTCTCGACGGCGCTTTATACCGAGCTTTCGCACGATGCCCAGGAAAAGGATTATGACAGCGTGCGCGCTGGTATCTCGCGCGGCGTGGCCCAGATGCTCTTCTTCCTGATTCCTTTCGCGCTATATCTCATTGTGTTTGCCCGTCCGCTCAACATGATTTATTGCGCCGGCAAGTTCGACGAGTCGGGTGTGGCGCTTGTGTCCGAGTTTCTGGTTTATCTGGCGCTCTCCCTGCCGCTCTACGGCGTGGTCGTGTTGATGCAGAAGAGCTTCTCGGCGTTGCTCGACATGAAGCCCTATAGTCGCTATTGCCTATACTCTGCCATCGGTCAGGCTGGTTCGGTTCTGCTGTTTGGTGTGGTGCTGGGCTATGGCATGCCTGCGATTGCGATTTCGTATGTTGTCGACTATGTGATTCTGGTCGGCTGTTCGCTGTGGTGGCTGCGTCGTCGTCTGCAGGGTCTTCAGGTTAAATCTATTCTGCACGGCTGCTTCTATGGCCTTTTGCTCGGCGGCCTGGGTGCCGCAGCGGGTGCCGGCGTTTTGTGGGCGCTCGAGAGTTTTGTCGGAGCGCTTGGCGGATCGATTCTTATTACCTTGGGCTATGTTTGCATCGCGGGCATGGTTTCACTCGCCGTGACTTTTGGCCTTGCCGTCCTTCTAAAGATGCCTGAGGTCTCCGCGCTTCTTCGCCGCAGGTAGGCAGTCGTGGCAGGTCATGACAACATTCCAACGCTTGCCGAACAGGTTTCGCGTGTGCCCATGCAGCCTGGCTGCTACCTTTGGAAAGATGCCAAGGGCGATGTCATTTACGTTGGCAAGGCTAAAAATCTGCGCTCGCGCATGCGTCAATATGTGACGCTGCAGGACGAGCGCCAAAAGATTCCGCTGATGATGCAGCTGGTTGCGAGCTTTGACTATATCGTTGTCGAGAACGAGCACGAGGCGCTGGTGCTCGAGCGCAACCTGATCGGTCAATATCATCCGTACTTTAATGTCGACCTTAAGGACGATAAGAGCTATCCCTTTATCGCTATCACCAAGAGCGATCTGTTCCCAGCTATTAAATATACTCGTGAGCGTCATAAGCCGGGAACGCGTTATTTTGGTCCCTACACCGACAGCCGCGCGGCGCGCGAGACCATTGATACGCTGCGCAAGGTAATCCCGATCTGCTCGGCTTCTTGTGCGGAATGGCGTCGATGCCGCCGTATCGTCGAGTCCCACAAGGGCGAAGAAGATATCGTCAATATGATTTGCGCTCAAAACGGGCGTCCCTGCTTTGACTTCCATGTTGGCCGCGGCCCGGGGGCATGCGTCGGTGCGATCTCTCCAGCCGACTATGCTAAAAACGTTAAACGCGTCGAGCGATTTTTGTCGGGCCATCGTAAAGATGTCGTTGATGAGCTTACATCCGAGATGACGGACGCCGCCGAAGCGCTCGATTTTGAGCGGGCGGCGCGCGTCAAGCGTCGCTTGGAAGTTATTAGGGGCCTGGACGACCGACAGCAGGTCGTTTTTCCGTCGAGTGTCGATCTCGATGTGATTGGTTTCTATCGAGAAGAGACCATTTCGGCCGCCTGCGTGTTTGTTGTGCGCGAGGGGCGAACGGTTCGAACCTGTGAGTTCATTCTCGATAAGGGCCTGGATGTCGATGAAGAGGAGCTTCAGTCGGGCTTTCTCAAGCGCTATTACGACGAGACGGCTGATATTCCAGCCGAGGTGAACCTTTCCGTCGAGCTTGAGGATGCGGAGGCGCTAGGGGAGTGGCTTTCGGACAAGCGCGAGCGTTCCTGTCATCTCCATAGGCCTCAGCGCGGCGAAAAACACCGGTTGCTCGATATGGCATCTAAAAATGCGCGTCATGCCCTCATGCGTTATATGATGCGCACGGGATACGCCGACGATCGCACCAATCGAGCGCTCCTGGAGCTTGAAAGCGCCTTGGCGCTACCTGCGCCGCCAATGCGAATCGAGTGCTTCGATATCTCTACGCTTCATGGCACCTTTACGGTCGCCTCGATGGTGGTGTTTACCAACGGCCACGCCGACAAGAGCCAGTACCGCCGCTTTAAAATCCAGGCCGAATTGGACGAGGCGAACGACTTCGTTTCGATGTCCGAGGTTTTGGGGCGTCGCTATGCTCCCGAGCGGATGACCGACGAACGTTTTGGCTCGTGCCCCGATTTGCTCGTTGTCGACGGCGGCAAGCCGCAATTGACGGCTGCAATTAAGCAACTTGAGGCCCTTGGGCTCGATATACCAGTTTGTGGTTTGGCAAAGGCCGATGAGGAGGTTTTCGTGCCTTGGGACGAGACCCCTGTCGTACTTCCGACCGGGTCTGCGTCGCTCTATCTCATCAAGCAGGTGCGCGACGAATCGCACCGTTTTGCCATCACGTTCCATCGCGAATTGCGCGATAAAGCCATGACGGTTTCGGTACTCGATGACGTTCCAGGCGTGGGACCCACTAGAAAACGTGCAATTATGCGCCATTTTGGCTCGATGAAGCGGTTGCGCGCGGCGAGCGAGCAAGAGATCGCGGAAGTTCGCGGCATACCTGCCGATGTTGCCAAGGCGGTCCACGAGGCGCTCGTTGCATGGAATGCCGAGCGCGCCGAGGCAGCGGCTGGCCATTCCGATAGCTAAACACGAGCCTAAACAACTGATATACATGATTGCGCGGTTTTCAACCATTTATTTCGCCATGATTGCCTGCTGGTTTCGGGTTTTATTAACGCTAAAACGTTTGACTAACCCAAGCGAAAACCCTGCTATCCTGCGGGTTGACGAAGACTGATATCTCACCTCGCCGATACATACTGTCTGCTGTATCGTTTGTCAACGAATTCGGTGAACGGTAGTAAATACCGTTCAAGCGTATGTATGTATCGGTCGCCGAGCGCGGCACCTCAGTTGGGTTTGTCGGTAGGTAAGGTATATATCGTCCGCAAGTTGCGCGGGGGCAAGTTTAGGTGCTCCCGGGTAAGATTCTCTATTGATAGGAGAAGACATGGCCATCATCAATAAGGGTATGTCCAGGCGTTCGTTCCTTGGCCTCACCGGCAGCGTCGCTGCTGTCGCCGGCTTTGGTCTCACTGGCTGCGGTGGTAGCTCTAGCGACGAGGGTTCCGCTCCCGCCGATTCCGCCAACCGTGGCGGCGGCGTGATCACCGCCGGTTCCGCTTACGCTCCGTCCAGCTTCGACCCCGCCAGCACCGGCTCCGCCGTGGGCCTGGGCGCTAACTGGCACGTCGTCGAGGGCCTCTACGGCATCGATTACCACGACTACAGCACTTTCAACGAGCTCGCCACCGATGATCCCAAGTCCGTGGACGACACCACCTTCGAGGTCACCATCCGCAAGGGCGCCAAATTCTCCGATGGCACCGAGGTTACCGCTGACGACGTCGTCGCCTCCTACACCGCTTGCGCCGCTTCTGCCACCTACGCTCCGTTCTTCCAGCCTTTCGAGTCCATCGAGGCCAAGGATGCCAGCACCGTGACGGTCAAGACCAAGGTCCCCAACTTCTCCCTGCTCAAGGATCGTCTGGCCATCATTCGCGTTACTCCTGCCGCCCAGAGCGAGGAGGATCGCGCCAAGCAGCCGATCGGCTCCGGCCCCTGGATGTACGATTCTATCTCCGATACCGAGATCACCCTGGTTCCCAACCCCGAGTACAACGGTGAGTATGCTGCCGAGGATAAGAAGATCCAGTACAGCATCCTGACCGACCCCACCGCTCGCGTCACCGCTCAGCAGGAAGGCTCCACGCTCGTCATGGAGCTCGTTACCGCTGACGCCGTCGACCAGCTCGAGGGCGCTGGCTGCAAGATCGACAACGTCCAGGGCTTCGGCACCCGCTTCATCATGTTCAACGTCGCCAAGGAGCCTTGGAACGACGTCAAGGTCCGTCAGGCTGTCATGTATGCGCTCGACACCGAGAAGATGATCAGCAACACCTTCGCCGGCCTTGCTACCGCTGCCAGCTGCTACCTGCCCAAGAGCTTCACCAACTATCATGAGGCCTCCACGGTGTACAAGACCGACGCCAAGAAGGCCAAGAAGCTTATCGAGGAGTCCGGTATCACCCCGGGCGCCATTACCCTGCGCACCACCGATAACGAGCAGATCAAGGGTATGGCTGCCCAGGTCAAGAACGACCTCGACGCTCTCGGCTTCGATGTGACCATCCAGACCGATACTTCGCCGGCCACCTATGCTGCCATCGACGGCGGCGAGGCCTACGATATCCTCCTTGCCCCTGGCGATCCTTCCTGCTTCGGCGCAGACCCCGACCTGCTGCTCAACTGGTGGTACGGCGACAACGTCTGGATGCAGACCCGTTGCCCGTGGAAGGAGTCCGCTGAGTGGCAGAAGCTCCACGGCCTTATGGACGAGGCTCTTGCCGCCGAGGGCGACGAGCAGCAGAAGAAGTGGAACGAGTGCTTCGATATCATCGCCGACAACGCCGTTCTGTACCCCGTTGTCCACGTTAAGACCGTCTCCGCTTCCTGGAACGATCCGTCCACTGCGCCCAACGGCGAGGCCCTCGATGGCTTCAAGGGCATCGGCACGACGAGCATGTCCTTTAAGGGTGTCGCGACCGTCAAGGCGTAAGACTCGCTTGAGTCTATATGCAGGATGTCGGCCGTTGGGACCGTATCCTCATAGTTGAAACAAAGACCCGGGCGGCAACGATGTCGCTCGGGTCTTGTAATGAGTGTCCGTACTCATATACCAGTTGGTCCTACCGACAAAAGAAAGGGGAGAGAACGTGAACAACTTTCTACGTTTGATTGGAAGGCGTCTCGTGGCGCTGCCGATCATGGCATTGGGCGTCACCGTCCTGGTGTTCTTCCTTATGTCGTTCTCCAAGACCGACCCCGCCTACACGGCGTTGGGTGACGGTGCCTCGCCCGAGGCGGTTGCCGAGTACCATGAGAAGTATGGTCTGGACGACCCCTGGCCCGTGCGCTACGTGCGCTATATGGGCAATTTGATCCATGGCGACATGGGCACCTATGGTGCTGCTCGCAACTCCGTTGCCAAGCGCATCTCCACGGCCCTACCCGTCACGATGCAGCTGACCTTCATCGGTCTTGCCATCGGTGCGGTCGTATCGTTTTTGCTCGGCGTCATCGCGGCACTGTATCGCGATAAATGGCCGGACCAAGTGATCCGCGTCTTTTCCATCGCCGGCTTGGCAACCCCGTCGTTCTGGCTTGCCGTTCTGTTGATCCTGCTGTTCTCTTCCTACCTTAAGGTACTCCCGGCATCGGGTGCCCTGCCGCACTTCACCACGAATCCGGCTGGCTATCTGGGACGCATGATCATGCCCGCCATCGCCTTGGCATTTCCGCTGACGGGTCAGATGACTCGTATCGTGCGTACCGCCATGGTCGAGGAGCTCGACAAGGACTATGTCCGTATGGCTCGCGGCGCCGGCGTTCCCGAGAAGGTCGTCGTCGGCATCAACGTTCTTCGCAACGCGCTGATCACCCCGGTCACCACCCTCGGTCTTAAGATTGGCTATCTCATGGGCGGCGCCGTCGTCATCGAGGTCATCTTCAACCTCCCCGGCATGGGTACTGCGATCCTGCAGGGCGTTCAGGGCAACGAGGCGAACCTGGTTCAGGGCGTCGTCATCGTCGTTGCTCTTGCCTTCATCATCATCAACATCGTGGTTGACATGCTCTACCTGCTCATCAACCCTCGCATCAGGACGGTGTAGATTATGGTAAAGATTCGAGAGAAGCAAACCGAGCAGCTCGAGAAGGCTGCCTCCAAGGGGCTCAAGCTCGGTGGCTGGAAGAAGATGACGCTGTCTTCTAAGATTGCCGCCATCGTGCTGGTGCTGGTCGCCCTGACTGCGATTCTTGCCCCCCTGCTTGCCCCCTATAGCCCGGTCGAGATCTTTACGGCTCGCCAGGCTCCCGGCAACGGGTTTATCTTCGGAACCGACGACAAGGGCCGTGACATCCTTTCGCGTATGCTCTACGGTGGTCGTTACTCGCTGATCATCGGCTTTGGTGCTACCGCTATGGCTCTGGTCTGTGGCTCCGTTGTCGGTGCTCTTGCTGCGGTTTCGCGCAAGGCCGTCTCCGAGACGATTATGCGCATCCTGGACATCATCATGTCTGTCCCGGGTATCGCCCTCGCAGCCGTCTTCGTTTCCATCCTGGGCAACTCCGTGCCGTCGATTATCTTTGCGATCGGCTTTATGTACACCCCGCAGATCGCCCGTATCGTGCGTGCCAACATCGTATCCGAGTACGGTGAGGACTATGTCCGCGCGGTCATCGTCTCCGGCGCCAAGGCTCCGTGGATTCTGATCAAGCACGTTCTTCGTAACTGCATTGCCCCGATCATGGTCTTCACCGTCACCCTGGTCGCCGACGCCATCATCTTCGAGGCTTCGCTGACCTTTATCGGCGCTGGCATCCAGGAGCCCACTGCTACGTGGGGCAACATCCTCGCCGATGCCCGCGGTGGCGTGCTCGCCGGTCGTTGGTGGCAGGCGCTGTTCCCGGGTCTGGCCATCATGATCACCTGCCTGGCGCTCAACATCCTCTCCGAGGGCATTACCGACGCTATGGCCGCTGCTCCGTCCGCCGCTCTGGATCCGACCGATTCGTCCAAGCGCCGCGAGGCCGACCTGCTGGTCTCCGACCCCGTTCGCGCCTACAAGGAGCAGGCCCAGTCCCTGTCCGCCCGTCTTGGCGCCCTGCGCGATGTCGAGCTCAAGCGTAACGACCGCCATGTGCCCGATGAGTCCGTTGAGCCGATTCTTTCGGTCCGCGATTTCTGCATCCAGTTTGAGCACCACGGTGATATCAACGTGGTCGACCATGTCAACTTTGACGTCCGTCCCGGCCAGACCATGGGCCTGGTAGGCGAGTCCGGCTGCGGTAAGTCCATCACCACGCTGGCCATCATGGGCCTGACCGATGAGGACGAGCATCTTTCCGGCGAGGTCCTCTGGGAGGGTCGTGACCTGCTCAAGATGAGCAAGAAGGAGTGGTTCGGCCTGCGCGGTACCGATATCGCCATGGTCTATCAGGACGCCCTGTCCTCGCTCAACCCCTCTATGCTCATCTCCGCCCAGATGAAGCAGCTCACCAAGCGCGGCGGCACCCGCAGCGCCGAGGAACTCCTGGAGCTCGTCGGCCTCGATCCCAAGCGCACGCTCGAGAGCTATCCGCACGAGCTTTCCGGCGGACAGCGTCAGCGCGTTCTGATCGCTATGGCCCTTACCCGCGACCCCAAGCTGGTCATCTGCGACGAGCCCACGACCGCTCTGGACGTTACCGTCCAAAAGCAGGTCATTAAGCTGCTCAACGATCTTCAGGCCAAGCTCGGCTTTGCCATGATCTTCGTTTCGCATGACCTGGCGTTGGTCGCCGAGGTCGCCCATAACATCACGGTTATGTACGCCGGTCAGGTTATCGAGCAGGCGCCCACCAAGGAGCTGCTCACCAACCCGATTCACGAGTACACCCGCGGTCTTCTGGGTTCCGTTCTGTCCATCGAGAGCGGTTCGGGCCGCCTGCACCAGGTGCCCGGCGCCGTCCCCAGCCCGCGCGATTTCCCCAAGGGCGATCGCTTCGCGCCCCGCTCAAGCCATCCGCACATCGGCCTGGACACCCGTCCGGTCTTCAAGCGCGTGCCCGGCACCGAGCACTTCTATTCCGAGCTCCCCGATGAGGTGCTCAAGGCAAATGGTTTGACCCCTCATGCGGAGGTGATGTAGATGAGCGAGACTGCGGTCAACGGCGTCGAGCCGATTATCTTCCTTGACGATGTCCACGTCACCTTTAGGACCCGTACCGGTTCGATCCTGCACCCCAATCTGGTTCATGCCGTCCAAGGCGTGACCATTAAGCTCATGCCCGGTCAGACGATCGGCATCGTCGGCGAGTCCGGTTGCGGCAAGTCCACCACTGCTAATGTCATGTGCGGCCTGCAGGCCCCCACGAGTGGCAAGGTCTACTTTAAGGGCAAGGACGTCACCAAGCGTACTGCCGAGGATCGTCGTCACATGGGCCGCGTCATCTCGGTCGTGTTCCAGAACCCCGCGACGGCACTCAACCCTCGCATGGTCGTTCGTGAGCAGCTGCTCGACCCCATGCGCGTCCACAACCTGGGTACCGAGGCCGAGCAGGAGAAGCGCGTTAAGGAACTCCTGGAACTCACCGGTCTGCCCAGCTCTGCCGCCGAGGTTCTTCCCGGCCAGCTTTCGGGCGGTCAGCGCCAGCGCGTGGCAATTGCCCGTGCCCTGTCGTTGAACCCTGACGCCATCATCGCCGACGAGCCCACCTCGGCTCTGGACGTTTCGGTCCGCGCGCAGATCCTCAACCTGTTGACCGATCTTAAGAAGGAGCTCGGCCTGGCCATGGTGTTCATTAGCCATGACATCCAGACGGTCCGCTACATCTCTGACGACATCATCGTCATGAACGGCGGCAAGATCGTCGAGCAGGGCGAGGCCAAGCAGGTCTTCCAGAACCCGCAGGACCCCTACACCAAGATGCTGCTCGGTGCTGCGCCGTCGCTGCTGCACCCCAAGCTTGGCGAGTAGGTTCGCTTTCCCTCCTGTGCGCCCGGCTCCCTTGCCGGGCGCACCCTCGTTGCGATTTCGAAAGGTTGGGTTCACGAGCCATGCCAAGCGCTCAGGAGCTACAACAGCAATTTGGTGGTTATCGGGGCGCCATGCCTCGTCCATCAGATTTCGATCTCTTTTGGAACGACCGCATGGCCGAGGCTGACGCCGTCGAGATCGACTATTCGGTCGAGGCGGCATCGATTGCCGATACTGCGACCTGCCAGTTTTTTGACCTCTGGTATACGGGCATGTGTGGCGCCCGCCTGCATGCCAAGTATCTCAAGCCGGTTTCGGACGAGTCCGTGCCGCTGGTGCTACAGTTCCACGGCTATCCGGGCGCAAGCCGCAGCTGGTTCGAGCAGGCATCGTTTGCGGGTATGGGCATGGCACTTGTCGCCCTCGACTGCCCCGGTCAGGGTGGCCCCTCCGAGGATATTGGTGGATTTGAAGGCACAACGGTTGCCGGGCATATCGTTGCCGGTATCGACGGCGACCCGGCCAATCTCTACTACGTACGCTTGCATCAGGATATCCGCATTCTGTGCCGCATTGTTCGCGAGCTCGAGGGCATCGATCTTGCCCGTGTTTTTGTGAACGGTGCTTCGCAGGGCGGTGGCTTGGGCATTGCGACCTGCGCGCTTAACAGCGAGCTTATCAATCGTGCCGCCATCCTCTATCCTTTCCTGTCGGATTTCCGCCTGGTCTGGGATTTGGATGCCGACGACATTGCCTACGAGGGCCTGCGCTATTGGTCTCGCTGGTTTGACGAGGACTCGACTCGTATTGACGAGGCCTATGCCAAGCTGGCGTATTTCGATTCCAAGAACTTTGCCCCCATGGTCAAATGCCCCGTGCTGTTTGGCACGGGAACGGCTGATATCGTCTGTCCACCGGCGACGCAGTTTGCGGTCTACAACAACCTGACCTGTGAGAAGCGCCATGAGTTCTTTGAGGGCTTTGGCCACGAGGAGATTCAGGATTTTGACGATCTGATCATTCCGTTTTTCTGCAAGGAAGGGGAGGCTCATGTCTAAGTGCGAGAGCAATGTCAATGAGCTGATTGACCCCGAGCTTGCGGGGATCTCTGGGACGGTTTCGTCAAGGCTCTCCGATTTCCGTGATTGGCGTGGCGATGCCTTGGCGGATGTTTCCGAGTTGGAGGCAGCCGCTTCGAACCTTGAGGTTTGCGGACTGACTGTCACGGCGATTGATTTCGCCAATCCGTGCGCGCGCTACTCCGAGGTTTCCTTTGAACTTGCCGGGGAAGTCGTACACGGCCGTTTGATTGAGCCCTCAGGTTGTGCCCGGGCATCCGAGCTTGTGCCGCTATGCCTGATGTTTCATGACATCGACCGACCCGTACGTGGATGGCATCACATGACGAGGTTTGCCGCCATGGGATATGCCGTGCTTGCGCTGGACGACGATGTGATTGGGCTCAGCGAGCTGAAGCAGGGGGTTACCTCGCCCGTTTTTGTCGAACGCGTCCGCTGGGGCTGTGCAATGGCAAAGGTCGCGCGCAATCTTGACGGCATGGACCCCGACCGCATCTTTGCATGGGGCGAGGGCCTTGGCGGTGGAGTCGCGCTGGCGGTTTCTGCTCTGGACGAGCGGGGCCTTGCCTGCACGGCGGTTGCCAATCCGCTTCCCGGCGGCCTCGAAGCGCTGTCGTCTCGGGTGCGCGGATCGGTACTTATGGGTACATCGCTCATGGATGCCGTGAGCGATCCCAAGGGCCAGTTTGCCGTATTCAACGGTCTTGAGTGTGACCGGAGGCATATTATCTATGCCAAATATGCTCACGAACGCATCAATGCGTTCGAAAACGAAGTCGTCGACTTCTTTAACCAAGCGTTCTACCTGTGTTCTTTGGCCTAGACGGCCTGGACACTGCCAACAAGAGTGGGCGGCATAGGGCCACCCGCCAGACAACTAAGGAGATTCTTGTGGCAACTCAGAAATTCACCGGCGTTATTCCTCCCGTCGTTGTTCCCGATACCGAAGATCACCAGCTCGACGTTGCCTCCTTTGAGCGCAGCATCAACCGCATGATCGACGCCGGCGTCGATGGCCTGTTCTTCCTGGGCTCTTCGGGTGAGGTCGTTTTCTCCACCGACGAGCGTCGTCGACAGATCATCGCCGAGGCCGTTCGAATCGTCGACCACCGCGTTCCTGTTCTGGTCGGCATCATCGATACCGAGACCGAGCGCATGATTGAGCACGGTAAGGTTGCTCAGGAGCTGGGCGCCGATGCGCTCGTTGCCACCTGCCCGTTCTATGCCCTGCAGGGCATGACCGAGGTCGAGGAGCATTTCCGCATCCTGCACGAGGAGCTCGACCTGCCCATCTTTGCCTATGACATTCCCGTGTGCGTTCACACCAAGCTCCCCTGGAAGCTCCTTGCAAAGCTCGGCGCCGAGGGCGTCCTTGCTGGCGTCAAGGATTCCTCGGGTGACGACGTCTCGTTCCGCTACCTCGTTCAGGAGAACGAGAAGAACGGCCATCCGATGAGCATCCTCACCGGCCATGAGGTCGTCGTCGACGGTGCCTACCTTGGTGGCGCCGACGGCTCTGTCCCGGGTCTCGCCAACGTTGAGCCCGAGGGCTACGTGCGTCAGTGGAAGGCCGCCCAGGCTGGTGACTGGGCTACCGTCAAAGCCGAGCAGGATCGCCTCAATGAGATTTCGCACATCTGGGACGTCACCTCGGGCGTCCAGGGCTATGCCGGTGGCGTTGGCGCCTTCAAGACCGCTATGAACCTCATGGGCATTTTCGACAGCCCGACCATGCCGCGCCCGGTGAAGGCCATGACCGGCGAGAACGTCGAGGCGATTAGGAAGGTCCTCCAGGACAACGGTCTCCTGTAAAGCTTTCCCGGGCACCCGATCTTGGGGCTCAAGCGATCGAGCGTGACCCATTAGGTCAATGCCCGACCGCTTTCACCCCAACCCCGGGCACTCGGGAAGCCTTTAGCAAGCTGCGGCGATAACACCGCCTTTATTTCCTGTAGTTGTTTTTATCTCCTAAGGAGAGCGACATGGAGAACAAGTACATCTGCTCCGTTGATATCGGTGGCACCAAGATTGCGACCGCCATTATGGAATATCCGGCTGATGGCGGCGTGCCCCATCCCGTATTTGAGGCTGAGGTTCCCACCGAGGCCCAAGAGGGCGGTGAGGCCGTCTTCCAGCGTATCGAGGCGTCCATCAAGGCCGCTCTCGAGGCGAATCCCGATGTCGAGGTCCTTGGCGTCGGTATCGGTGCCGCTGGCGTCGTCGATCCCAAGACGGGCGCCATCGCGTATGCCAACGAGATCATGCCCGGCTGGTCCGGCGTTCAGTTGGGGCCGCGTCTGCGCGAGGACCTCGGTCTTCCCGTTGCCGTTGTAGGCGACGTGCAGGCTCATGCTCTGGGTGAGGCCCATTGGGGCGTCGGCAAGGGCAAGTTCTCCGTCTTGTGTCTGGGCATCGGCACGGGTATCGGAGGCGCATATGTCGAGAACGGCCGCGTGATGCAGGGCTTCCATGGTGCTGCCGGCCATATGGGCCACATCGAGTGCACGGCTGCCGCCGGCATTCCCTGCGCCTGCGGGCGTTCCGGCCATCTGGAGTCGGTTGCTTCGGGTACGTCGATTGGGCGCATGTACGACGAGCGCTTCGGTCGCGTTGACCCCAGCCGTCCCTCGGTTGGCCGCGACGTGAACGACCTGTGCCGCGCGGGTGACGCAAAGGCGACCGAGGTCATCCACGATGCCGGCTTTGCATTGGGCGCTAGCTTGGGCTCGCTCGCCAACATTCTGGATCCAGAGGTCATCGTGCTTTCGGGTGGCGTAATTCACCAGGGACCCGATTGGCGTTCGCAGACGTGGAAGGATTCGGTACACGAGGGCTATGCCAGCCAGGCGCTCGATCCGCTTCAGGACACGCCGATCCTCATCGGTTCTCTGGAGGGCGACGCACCGCTTATCGGTGCCGCCGAGCATCTTCTTGCCTCGTTAAAGTAAACGTATCTGCTGTAGGAGCCTCCCGAGACGACACGCCTCGGGAGGCTGTTCTGAGAAAGGTTATAGCCTTATGACCGTCGATCCTTTAATTCAATCCCTGAAGGGTAAGCTCATCGTGAGCGTTCAGGCGTATATGGGCGAGCCGCTTCGTACGCCCGAGACCATGGCTCAAATGTCTCGCGCTTGCGAACTCGGAGGCGCCGCCGCCATTCGTTGCCAGGGCCTTGCCGACATTGCTGCCATTAAGGGTCGTTGTGAGGTTCCTGTTATCGGCCTGTGGAAGGATGGACACGAGGGCGTTTACATCACGCCGACGCTGCGTCACGCCCGCGCCTGCGTTGCTGCCGGTGCTGACATCGTGGCGATTGACGCCACCGATCGTCCGCGCCCCGATGGCAAGTCGCTCGAGGACACTTTTCGTCCGCTGCACGAGGAGGGCGTGCTTCTGATGGCGGACTGCGCCACGATCGAGGATATCCGCCGCGCGGTCGACATGGGCTTCGATTTGGTTTCCACTACGCTTTCGCATGGCGTCGCCGCCATCGATTGCACCATGGCAGACGGCCCCGACCTGCCGCTTTTGCGCCAGGCAACCGAGGAGTTCCCCGGTCTTCCCATTATTTGCGAGGGTCGTGTGCATACGCCCGAGGAGGCTCGCGCCGCGATTGACGCCGGCGCCTGGGCCGTTGTCGTTGGCACTGCCATTACGCACCCCACAAGTATTACGAGTTGGTTCAAGGCTGCGCTTGAGGCGTAAGACGGGCCTCGTATCCGCTTGGGGCGGTATACTCAACTAAGGCAATTGATCGCGCGGGATCCGCTGGCCGGGTCCTGCGCTTATTTTAGGAGGCAGCACATGCAAAAGGGAGATGCTATGGATGCGGCGGAGCGCACGGAGCGCATTCCCGATATCGTCATCATCACCGGAATGTCCGGATCGGGCCGAACGCAAGCCATGCATGTGTTTGAGGACATGGGCTATTTTTGTATCGACAACCTGCCTCCGCGCCTGATTGCGCAGCTCGCAGAGCTTGTTGGCATCAATACGGGTGTGGGTAGACATCTTGCTGTTACCTGTGACCTTCGCAGCCAAGGCCTGTTTGATGAGCTGCTTGACGCCGTTGCCGCCTTGGAAGAGCGCGAGATGAGCTGTGACATTGTGTTTCTCGATGCATCTGATGAGGTGCTGATTCGCCGCTACAGCGAAAACCGCCGCCGCCATCCCATTGCGAAGCCGGGGGAGACCACGGCCGACGCCATCCAGCGCGAGCGTTTACAACTCCAGGGCGTGCGCGACCGAGCCGATATGATTATCGATACGAGCCGCCTTCGTACCTCTGCTTTACGCAATAAGCTGCGTGCGGCTTTTTCAGAGCTGTCCGACCAGCAGCTCATGGACGTCCACGTCTTCTCATTTGGCTTTAAGCATGGTATGCCCGTCGAGGCAGACATCATGATCGATGTTCGCTTCCTGCCTAATCCATTCTACGACCCCGAGATGCGCACGTTGACCGGCCTCGATAAGAAGGTCTCCGACTTTGTCCTGGACCATCCCAAGACGCAGGAGTTCTGGAAGGTTTGGACGCAGTTGCTCGATACGGTCATGCCGGGTTATATCGCGGAGGGCAAGCCGCAGCTTTCCATTGCCATCGGCTGTACGGGCGGCCAGCACCGCAGCGTTGCCATTGCAGAGGCTACGGCCCGATACCTGGAAGGTGCTCAGTATCACGTGAGCATTTCTCACCGCGACTTGTCGCGTGCCAATACGAAAGCATAGGTTTGAATGTCGTTTACCGCCGAGGTGCGTGACGAGCTTGCGCGCTGCGAACCCGAATGTGAATATTGCGATCTGTCGACACTTGCCGCTCTTACACGTGTGAGTGGCACGCTTTCGCTGGCGGGCTCTGGTCGGTACCGTTTGACGGTTGCGACCGAGACGGGTGCCGTTGCACGCACGATGATTACGCTGACGCACCGCATCCTCAAGCTCAAAACGGAGTTTACCGTTCGCAAGTCGGTCTTGCATAAGGTGCGAAACTATCTCATCACCTTGCCCGACCAGCCCGACCTCGATAAGGCTTTGGTTCTGCTGGGCATTCTCGACCGCAGGGGAGGGCTCGTCGCCGGTGTGCCGCGCCATATCGTCGCCCGGCCCTGCTGCAGGCTCGCCTACATTCGCGGCGCTTTGATTGCCGGCGGCTTTGTGGCAGACCCGCGTGGCGATTTTCACCTGGAGATTGCGGTGCAGGGCGAACAATACGCCAAGGGGCTTTGCGACCTGTTGGAGCAGGTCGGGGTTCATGCTCGCGTCAACGCCCGGCGAGGATCATATGCCGTGTACATCAAGAGCGCCGAGGAGATTGAGCATTTGCTCAAATTGATTGGTGCCAAGCGCAGCGTTGCCGAAATCGAGGAAGCCCGTGCGGTCAAGTTGGTGAAAAACGACGTAAATCGTCGCGTGAATGCTGAGCTGGCCAACCAGACGAGAAGCGCCGGCGCTGCCCAACATCAGCTCGCGCTTATCGAGGAGCTTGAGCGACGCGGCATGCGCGATGTGCTCCCGGATGCCTTGGCGGCCTTTTGTGACTTACGTGAGCGCTATCCTGATCTCTCACTGCGAGATTTGGGGGAGATGGCCGACCCTCCTTTGTCAAAGTCGGCCCTATATCACCGCGTTTTGCGTCTTGAAAAGCTCATTGAAGCGAACAGGTAGTTTAAAGCGGCAGTTTATATAGTACTTGAACTGCTGTTTTATGCTTTAAAACGTTTTAAAGCAAATTTGATTTTCAATTTCGAGCATTCTCGTGAAATTCAAGTCAAAAAAAAGGTATATTAGGCGAGTGGTTAGTTTGTGGGCCTCAACGGCGGGCGCTGTAGCTTGCGGGGGCCTTACGAAAGGAGACACAATGGCAGTAAAGGTTGCTATTAACGGCTTCGGTCGCATCGGTCGTCTGGCCTTCCGTCAGATGTTCGGTCATGAGGGCTCCGAGATCGTCGCTATCAACGACCTCACCTCTCCCGATATGCTCGCTTACCTGCTGAAGTACGACTCCACGCAGGGCAACTATGCTCGCGATCACGAGGTCGTCGCTGGCGAGGATTCCATCACCGTTGACGGCAAGGAGATCAAGATCTACAAGGAGGCCGACGCCAACAACCTGCCTTGGGGCGACCTCGACGTCGACGTCGTTCTCGAGTGCACTGGCTTCTACACCAGCAAGGCTAAGGCTCAGGCCCACATCAACGCTGGTGCCAAGAAGGTCGTCATCTCCGCTCCGGCCGGCAGCGATCTGCCCACCATCGTGTACAACGTCAACCATGAGACGCTGACCGCTGAGGACAACATCATCTCCGCTGCTTCCTGCACCACCAACTGCCTCGCCCCGATGGCCAAGGGTCTGAACGACTTCGCTCCCATCGTGTCCGGCATCATGACCACCATTCACGCCTGGACTGGCGACCAGATGCCGCTCGACGGCCCGCAGCGCAAGGGCAACAAGCGTCGTAGCCGCGCCTGCGCCGTCAACATCGTCCCCAACACCACCGGTGCTGCCAAGGCTATCGGCCTGGTTCTCCCCGAGCTCAACGGTAAGCTCATCGGTGCCGCCCAGCGCGTCCCGACGCCGACCGGCTCCCTCACCAACCTCTACGCTGTCGTTGACAAGAAGGTTACCGCCGACGAGGTCAACGCCGCTATGAAGGCCTACGCTGCCACCATCTCCGAGACCTTCGCTTACAACGAGGACGACATCGTCTCCACCGATATCATCGGCGAGACCCATGGCTCCATCTTCGACGCCACTCAGACCATGTGCTCTGACCTCGGCAACGGCCAGACCCTCGTTCAGGTTACCTCTTGGTACGACAACGAGAACTCCTACACCTCTCAGATGGTCCGCACCATCAAGTACTTCGAGAAGTTCGTTGCTTAATTTGGCTTTTAGCGAATAGCTCGTTGAGCGTCTAAAAAAGGGCGCGGCCTTATAGGGCTTACACCCTAAGGTCGCGCCCTTTTTATAAGAAATCGTCTGCCGTAATGGGAGGCAGACACGTACGAAAGGTAGAAGCAAACATGGCCTTTACCAAGAAGACCGTCCGCGACATCGATGTCGACGGCAAGCGCGTTCTCGTCCGCGTTGACTTCAACGTGCCCATCAAGGATGGCGTCGTTGGCGACACCACCCGTATCAAGGCTGCCCTGCCCACCATCAACTATCTCGTTGAGCACAATGCTCGCGTTATCCTCATGAGCCACCTCGGCCGTCCCGAGGGCACCGGCTTCCAGCCCGAGCTTTCCCTCGAGCCCGTCGCCAAGAAGCTCGCCGAGCTCTCTGGTCTCGATGTTGCTTTTGTCGCCGACACTTATGGCGAGAAGGCCGCCGAGGCCGTCGCCGCCGTCGAGCCGGGCAAGGTCCTCGTTCTCGAGAACGTCCGTTTTGACAAGCGTGAGAAGAAGAACGATCCCGAGATCGCCAAGACCCTCGCTTCCTATGGCGACGTCTTCGTTCTCGACGCCTTCGGTACCGCTCACCGCGCCCAGGGTTCCGTCGTGGGTCCCGCCGCTTACCTGCCCGCAGTCGCTGGCTTCCTTCTGGAGAAGGAGGTCGACACGCTGACCGGTATCTTCGCCGAGCCCGAGCGTCCCTTCGTCGCCATCGTCGGCGGTTCCAAGGTTTCCTCCAAGATCGGCGTTCTCGATCACCTTATCGACTCCGCCGACACCCTGATTATCGGTGGCGGCATGGCCTATACCTTCTTCCTGGCTCAGGGCATGACCGTCGGTCAGTCCCTCAAGGAAGAGGACTGGGTCGAGCGCGCTGGCGAGATGCTCAAGAAGGCCGCGGAGAAGGGCGTCAAGATCCTGCTCCCCATCGACAACCGCGTTGCCGACCACTTTGGCGAGGACGCTGTCCCCGAGGTTGTCGCTTCCGACGCTATCCCCGACGACCGTGAGGGCATGGACATCGGCCCCAAGACCGAGGAGCTCTACGCCGAGGCCGTCAAGGGCGCCAAGACCGTATTCTGGAATGGCCCCATGGGCGTCTTTGAGTTCGACAACTTCGCTCACGGCACCCAGGCTATCGCCGAGGCTGTCGCCGAGGCTGATTGCACCTCGATCATCGGTGGTGGCGATTCCGTCGC
Organism: Collinsella sp. SGI.095; assembly: GCF_050314535.1. Classification (NCBI taxonomy): domain Bacteria; kingdom Bacillati; phylum Actinomycetota; class Coriobacteriia; order Coriobacteriales; family Coriobacteriaceae; genus Collinsella; species Collinsella sp. SGI.095. The sequence continues at coordinate 105,969 of NZ_JBNPNG010000005.1, read as the reverse complement.
AGCCGTCAACAAGTTTAACCTGGCCGACAAGATGAGCTGGATCTCCACCGGCGGTGGCGCTTCCATGGAGCTCGTCGAGGGTAAGGCCCTGCCCGGAGTGGAGGCGCTTCTCGATGCCTAATCGCACCCTTCTTATCGCTGGTAACTGGAAGATGAACAACGACGTCGCCGAGGCTGCCAAGCTCGCCGACGAGCTGGCCCAGGCTCTGCCCGAGGTTCCGGCTGGCGTCGAGGTGCTCGTCTGCCCTCCGACCATCGACATTACTACGGTTCATGACCGCATTCAGGCTGCCCCCATCGCCCTCGGTGCACAGAACGTGTACTGGGAGGCCAAGGGTGCCTTCACCGGTGAGTCCTCTTGCGACATGCTCAAGTCCGCTGGCTGCACCTACTGCATCATCGGCCACTCCGAGCGTCGTGACTACTTCCACGAGACCGATGAGGACCAGAACAAGAAGGCTAAGGCTCTCGTTGCCGCCGGTCTTGTTCCCGTCTTCTGCTGCGGTGAGTCCCTTGAGGTTCGCGAGGCCGGCACCTATGTCGAGCATGTCGTGAACCAGGTCAAGGCTGGTCTCGAGGGTCTTGAGATCACCTGCCCCAAGCAGGTCGTCGTCGCCTACGAGCCCATCTGGGCCATCGGCACCGGCAAGACCGCTACCGCCGAGGACGCTCAGGAGGTCTGCGGCGCTATCCGTGAGACCCTCAAGGAGATGTTCGGCGAGGAGCTCGCCAACGGCATCCGCGTTCTTTATGGTGGCTCCGCCAAGCCCGCCAACATCGCTGAGCTTGTTGCCAAGCCCGACGTTGACGGCGCCCTCGTGGGCGGCGCTTCGCTCAAGGCTGCCGACTTCGCCTCTATGGTCGTCAAGGCAGGCGAGTAGGGCATATGGCACAGCGTCATCTTCCTGCACTCCTAATCATCATGGATGGCTGCGGCTTGGCTCCGGCCGACGGCGAGAACGCCGTCGCTGCCGCCAAGACGCCCTTCCTCGATAGCCTGTACGAGAAGTATCCTCACACCACGCTCGGTGCTTCGGGCGAGGACGTGGGCCTTCCCGACGGCCAGATGGGCAACTCCGAGGTGGGTCACCTCAACATCGGTGCCGGCCGCATCGTGTTTCAGGAGCTTTCGCGCATCAACAACGCCATCAAGGACGGCTCCATCGCCAAGAACGAGGTTTTCGTCAAGGCTATGGATGACGTCAAGGCCGAGGGCAAGACCCTGCACCTCATGGGCCTTATGAGCCCCGGCGGTGTTCATTCTCACATGAACCATGTCGAGGCCCTGGTCAAGATGGCTGCCCAGTATGGCATTAAGACCGTTCGCGTTCACGCCTTTATGGATGGCCGCGACGTCGATCCGCAGTCCGGTGCCGGCTACATGAGCGAGTTCTGCGCCTTCCTGGCCAAGATCTCCGAGGAGACTGGTTGCGACGCTCGCGTTGCTACCGTCTCGGGCCGTTATTGGGCCATGGACCGCGACAACCGTTGGGAGCGCATCGAGCGCGCCTACGACGTCATGGTCAATGCGTCCGATGCCGATACCGACCCCGTTGCCGGTATCAAGGCCTACTACGAGAAGGATCCGCGCGGCGATGAGTTCGTTGAGCCGTTCGCTGCCCACAACGAGGGTATCCACGAGGGCGACGCGGCCATCTTCTTCAACTTCCGTCCCGACCGCGCTCGTCAGATGACCCGCGTGTTCACGGACAAGGAATTCGACGGCTTTGAGCGCGAGCAGATCAAGCTCTCGCACTTTGTAACGATGACCGAATACGATCCGACGTTTGACGTCGAGGTCGCCTTCCCCAAGACGTTCCCCGAGAACGTTCTGGCCGACGTAATCGCAGCCAATGGCCTGAAGCAGCTGCACACCGCCGAGACCGAGAAGTACGCCCACGTGACGTTCTTCCTTAACGGCGGCATCGAGGAGCCCAAGGAGGGCGAGGAGCGCGTGCTCGTCGCTTCCCCCAAGGTTGCTACCTATGATTTGCAGCCCGAGATGAGCGCTCCCGAGGTTACCGAGAAGCTCGTCGCTGCCATCAACGAGGACCGCGCTGATTTCTACATTGTGAACTTCGCGAACTGCGACATGGTTGGTCACACCGGTGTCTTCGACGCGGCCGTTAAGGCCGTCGAGGCTGTTGACGATGCCCTGTCCAAGGTTGTCCCGGCGATTCTCGCTAAGGGCGGCTTTGCGCTGATTACCGCCGACCACGGCAACGCCGATCACATGTTTGACGTTGCTTCCGACGGTTCCAAGCATCCGTTTACGGCTCACACCACCAACCGCGTGCCGTTCATCATCGTTGATGAGAAGGCGCAGCTCGCCGGTATCGAGGACGGTCGACTTTCCGATATCGCCCCGACTATGCTCACCATGGCTGGTCTGGAGCCTTCCGCCGAGATGACGGGCCGCGTGCTCGCGACCGAGGCCTAAGAGAAAACGCCAAGCGTTTCTTTGCAAGGGGGTTGACCATATTCGGGCAACCCCCTTTTTTGGTATTTCTGCCATTTCTACCTCGTCCCCAAATGGCAGGTGGGGAGTGTCGGGGGTTGTGGTACAGTACTGGAGTTTGAATTGTTCTATTAAGGAGCTTCTCTATGGGTCCGTTTCAGATTCTGCTGTTTGTAGTTTGGGCTGTCTCTGCCGTGGCGCTGACGATTCTCGTCCTGATGCATTCCGGTAAGGGCACCGGCGTTTCGGATATGATCGCCAGCTCGCTGTATAACTCCAGCTCTGCCACGGGCGTTATGGAGCAGAACCTTGACCGCCTGACCGTCATCATGGCTGTCGTGTTTGCCGTGTGCGTCGTGCTGTGCATGTTTTTCTTCCCGCAGGGCATCGTGGGCTACTAAGCACGAGCCGCATAAAATAATTGAAAAGGGTTCCGCAAGTGCGGGACCCTTTTTGTTTACATATTTGTAACAGAGTCAGAATATCACCACATACTGCGCCCAACTAAAGAAATTCTCGACCGTTAACCGGAATTAGCCCCAAATCGTGCATAAAATGCGCTACTGTATTGAAAACGTTGGCCTGTTGTGCATAACCAGCCATAGCAACGGGCGGCGTTTCGATAGTTCGGATCGGATTGTCTCGACATATGTCCGACTGAACATTTCTTTGTCCTATCTCATAAGGAGGATGGCATGGCTGATTCTATGTTCCACCAGCCCGTTATGGGTCGTCGCGCCTTTGTCGGCGGTACCCTTGCTGCGAGCTCCATGGCTTTTCTTGCCGCATGCGGCAAGAAGGGCGGCGACGCTTCCGGTTCTGAGTCCGGTTCGACGCTGAACTTCTACATCAATAACCCGGTCTGCATCGACCCCTACAATGTCCAGGAGGACCAGGGCACTCAGGTCGAGTACCAGCTCTTTGACGCTCTGACCTCTTATGACGCCGAGAAGGGCGAGATCGTTCCGCTGGCTTGCGAGTCCTTCGAGGCCAACGACGACGCCACCGAGTTTACCTTCAAGATCAAGAAGGCCAAGTTCCACAACGGTGATGACGTTACCTCCAAGTCCTTTAAGCTCGGTTGGGAGCGTCTGGTCAGCACCAAGTCCGCTGTCGCTCAAGAGTATGGTCCTTCCGAGGTCTCCTATCACCTTTCCATGGTCGAGGGCTATGACGATCTGCTTGCCGGTAACACTACCGAGCTCACCGGTGTTACCTGCCCTGACGATGAGACCCTCGTCGTCAAGCTGTCTTCCGCTTACGCCGACTTCCCCTTCGTCGCCACCCACCCGGCTCTGGCCCCGGTTCCCGAGTGCGCCGAGTCCGATGCCAAGAGCTTCTACCTTGCCCCGATTGGTAACGGCCCGTTCATGATGGACGGCAAGTGGGAGGATGGTCAGGAGATCAACCTCAAGAAGTTCGACGATTACTATGGCGACAAGGCCAAGATCGATGGCATCCACTTCCAGGTCATCAAGGACATGGAGACTGCTTACAAGGAGTTCCAGGCCGGTAACCTCGACGTCTGCGACGTTCCCGTTGCTCAGATCGATGCCGCCAAGAAGGACCGTGGCGAGTCCAAGGATGGCTACACCATGAGCGACGGCGAGCGCATGCTGCTCGGTGCCGAGCCTTCCACCTACTATCTGACTTGCAACACCACGGCCGAGCCGTTCAACAACGCCGATCTGCGCAGGGGCATCTCCCTGGCCATCAACCGCGAGGCCATCTGCAAGACCATCTTCAAGGGTACCCGCACCCCCGCTGACGGCATTGTTCCTCCGGGTATCGATGGCTACAAGGAGGGCGCATGGGAGTTCTGCGCCTATGACGTCGACAAGGCTAACGAGTACCTCGACAAGGTTGCTCCTGCCGACGCCAACGGTGACCGTGGCATTAACGTGACTCTGTCCTACAACCAGGACGGTGGCCACAAGGAGATCATGGAGTCCATCATCGGCGACCTCGCCAAGGTTGGCATTACCGCCGTCTCCGATACCCCCGAGTGGTCTGCCCTGCTCGAACAGTATCAGAACCTCAACTATCAGTTCGGTCGTCTGGGCTGGATTGCCGACTACCCGATCATGGACAACTTCCTGTATCCGCTGTTCCACTCCGACTCCCTCGGTGGCGACAACCGTTCTGGTTACAACAACCCCGAGTTCGACGCCAAGGTCGACGAGGCCCGTACCGCGATTGACGACGAAGAGCGCGTCGCTAAGATGCAGGAGGCCGACGCAATCGTCGCTGCTGACTGCCCGGTCATCCCGCTGATGTTCTACACGCACACCCTCGCTGGTTCCGACCGCATCAAGCACCTCTATGTTGATCCGCAGAAGCATGCTGATCTGGGTACCGCTGAGCTCGCATAAGATTTGCAGCTTTGGTGAGGGTCAAGTTTTTACGTAGACCTCATGGGAAACATACAGTTCCCCCTAACCTGGGGTAAACTGGCTGATGGTAATTTTGGGATGCCGGTCTGGCGATCGGCATCCCATTTAGGTTAATCCCTAGATAGGGGAGTGGTATGGGTAAGTACATCGTTAAACGTGTGCTTCAGTTCATCCCGGTATTTTTGGGCGTTACGCTGATTCTGTTCGCCCTCCAGAATATCGTGCCGGGAGACCCGATCAAGCTGATCGGTGGAGACAAGGCTCTGTCCCCCGAGGTGGAGCTTCAGCTTCGCGTGCGCTATCACCTGGTCCAGTCGGACGAGGACGGCAACGCGATCCTTGACGAGAACGGCGACCCCGTTCAAACGTCGCTCGTGGACCGTTACTTGTATTACATGAACGGCCTGCTTCATGGCGATCTGGGTAATTCCTATCAGCGCAAGCTGCCGGTTACGGATATCTTTGCCCAAAAGTATCCGTATACGGTCAAACTTGCCGCGTGCGCCATCGTACTCGAGGCAATCATGGGTATCGGTGCGGGTATCATTTCGGCGGTAAAGCGTTACTCCTTCTGGGATATTTTGGTAACGCTGACCACGTCGTTCCTCGTTGCCGTTCCTGCTTTCTGGCTCGGTATGCTGCTGCAGCTGTTCTTTGGCGTCATCCTCAAGGATGCCACCGGCGGCGCATTCTCCATGCCGATTTCGGGTGCCGGCGGTGCTAGCTCTCAGTATCAGGATTGGATGCACTATGTGCTTCCGACCATCACGCTTGCTTCGGTTTCGACCGCCTATGCTGCCCGCATCATGCGCTCGCAGTTGCTCGATGTCATGAACCAGGATTACATCCGTACGGCAAAGGCCAAGGGCCTCTCCAATCGCGCGATCATCATCAAGCATGCGCTTAAGAATGCACTCATCCCCGTCGTTACCTATATTGGTGTCGACTTTGGCGGTATGCTTTCGGGCGCCATCCTGACCGAGACGGTCTTTAACTGGCCCGGTATCGGCTATGAGGTCTATCGCGCCATTAGCATGCGCGACTGGCCCATCGTTATGGGCGGCGTTACGCTCATCGTCGTCGTCGTCATGGTGATCAACCTGCTCGTCGACATTAGCTATGCATTCCTCGACCCGCGCATCCGCCTTGGCGGTCCGTCGGATAAGGCCTAAGGGAGGTACGTCTCATGCAGGAAACTGATTCTCAGTCTCAGGAGCAGGCTACCGCCACCAAGGCCGCATCTGCTCCCGCCAAGTCCCGCACGCTGTGGGGCGACGCTTTTAAGCGTCTTCGTAAGAACAAGCTCGCCGTTATCGGTGTCTGCTGGATTGTCATCGTCGTTGTGGTTGCCCTGACCGCCGACCTGTGGGCTAAGCCCTGGCTCGGTTCGCCGACGGCTTCCGACTCGACCACCATGGCCGAGACGTCGCTGCTGGCTCCGTGTGCAGAGCACCCGTTTGGCACCGACTCCCTTGGCCGTGACATTCTCGTCCGCGTTATCTACGGTGCACGCGTTTCGCTGTCCGTCGGCATTATGGCCACTGCGATCTCCACGGTGATTGGTCTGGTCATGGGCGCTCTGGCCGGTTTCTACGGCGGCATCTGGGATACGATCATCATGCGCTGTGCGGACATCTTCCTTGCGTTCCCGTACGTGCTGTTCGTTGTCGCCATGATCGCCGTTATCGGCCGTGGTCTTCAGAACGTCTTTATCGCCATCGGTATTCTTGGCTGGCCTTCGATTGCGCGCGTCTTCCGATCCGCGATCTTGACGGTCAAGGAAAACGACTATGTTGACGCCGCGCGCGCGATGGGTGCATCTGATGCTCGTATCGTCGTGCGTCACATCTTCCCGAACTCCGTTGCCTCCATCGTGGTCTACGCGACTATGAACATTGGTGGCGCCATTCTGACCGAGTCCGCTCTGTCCTTCCTCGGCATGGGCGTTATTCCGCCTACGCCTTCGTGGGGCTCCATGATTCAGGACGGCCAGCAGTATCTTCTGACTGCTCCCTGGATGATGATCATGCCCGGTCTGGCAATTCTCTCGACGGTGCTCGCCTTCACCCTGCTGGGTGACGGTCTGCGCGACGCCCTCGACGTCAAGATGAAGGACGCATAAGGATGAAGAAGAACAAGAACTATGTGGACCTGAAGGACCAGCCGGTTCCCGAGGGCCAGCATCTGCTCGAGGTTGATGACCTTAAGATGTATTTCCACACCGAGGATGGCGTCGTTCGCGCTGTCGATGGTGTGTCCTACACGCTCGATCGTGGCGAGACCCTGGGTGTCGTCGGTGAGTCCGGCTCCGGTAAGTCCGTGACCGCCATGACCATCATGGGTCTTATCTCGATGCCTCCGGGAAAGATTGAGGGCGGTGACGTTCGCTATCGCGGACGTTCTATCCTCGAGATGACCGAGGAAGAGATGCAGCACATTCGTGGCAACGATATCGCGATGATCTTCCAGGATCCTATGACTTCCTTGAACCCGGTCTATAAGATCGGCAAGCAGGTGGGTGAGGGCCTTCGTCTGCACCGCGGCTACTCCAAGCAGGAGGCGCTCAAGCGCGCCACCGAGCTTTTGGACCTCGTTGGCATTCCCGAGCCCGAGAAACGCGTCAATGAGTATCCGCACCAGTTTTCTGGTGGTATGCGTCAGCGTGTCATGATTGCCATGGCCCTTGCCTGCGATCCCGATATTCTGATTGCCGACGAGCCCACGACTGCCCTGGACGTTACCATTCAGGCTCAGATTATTGAGCTTATGCAGGAAATGCAGGAGAAGAACGGCAACGCCATCATCATGATTACCCATGACCTGGGTGTTGTCGCCGATATGGCCGACAAGATCATGGTTATGTACGCCGGCCGTCCCGTCGAGTTCGGTACTGCTGAGGAAATCTTCTACGAGAGCCGTCACCCCTATACCTGGGGCCTGATTCGCTCCATCCCGGAGCAGGCCATCGATGAGAAGAAGCCGCTTACGCCGATTCACGGCAACCCGCCTTCGCTCATGAACCTGCCCGAGGGATGCGTGTTCTCGCCTCGTTGCCCCTATGCGACCGATAAGTGCCGCAAGCAGCGCCCCGAGCGTTTTGTCACCGAGTCCGGCCACTATTCTGCGTGTCATTATTCCGGTGACCCCGAGTTTCTCAAGAACGCCCCTGAGACGTCCCGCACGCGTAAGGATTCCAAGAAGGGAGGCGAGGCGTAAATGGCAGACAATAACGAGCGCACTCCGCTGCTGAAGGTCGAGCACCTCTCTAAGGAGTTCCCCGCAGAGTCCGGCATGTTCGCCAAGCGTTTTTCCAAGCGCGTCGTCTCTGCTGTAAACGACATCTCTTTTGAGATTTATCCTGGTGAGACCTTTGGTCTGGTTGGTGAGTCTGGTTGCGGTAAGTCCACTACGGGTCGCACCATCATGCGCCTGACCAAGCCGACCGCCGGTAAGGTGTTCTTCCAGGGTAAAGATGTTGCCGAAATGAGCAAGCATGAGATCAAGGATATGCGTCGCGAGATGCAGTTTATCTTCCAGGATCCTTATGCCTCGCTGAATCCTCGCATGACCATTGGCGAGATCGTCTCCGAACCCATGACCATTCACGGCGTGGGAACCAAGGAGGAGCGCATTGAGCGCGTCCGCGAGCTTCTCGACGTTGTCGGACTGAACCCCGAGCACATCAACCGCTATCCTCATGAGTTCTCGGGTGGCCAGCGTCAGCGTGTCGGCATTGCCCGCGCCTTTGCACTGAAGCCCAAGCTGATTATCTGTGACGAGCCGGTATCCGCTCTGGATGTGTCCATTCAGGCCCAGGTTCTGAACCTGCTTAAGGAACTGCAGGACAAGTTTGGTACGGCGTATCTGTTTATCGCCCACGACCTGTCCGTCGTTCAGCACATCTCCGATCGCGTTGCCGTTATGTATCTGGGTAAGGTAGTCGAGGTTTCTGACTGGAAGACGCTCTATAGCGAGCCTCACCACCCGTATACGCAGTCGCTGCTGTCTGCCGTGCCGGTTCCCGATCCGGATATCCAAAAGTCCCGTAAGCGCATCATCCTTGCCGGCGATCCGCCGTCACCGCTGGATCCGCCGACTGGCTGCCGTTTCCACACGCGCTGCCCGATCGCGCAGGGCATCTGCTCCGAGAAGCTTCCCGAGTTTAGGGAAGTTGCTCCGGGCCACTGCTGCGCCTGCCACTTCGCCGAGCCGTTCCCGATTAAGGAATCGCACATCGACCTGTAGTCGGTTGTTTTCGTCCGGGCCTGCCCTGGTGTTGCTTTTCAGAACGTCCTCGGACATGTCGGAAGCCCCGCTGCGCGCTACGCGCTGCGGGGCTTCCTCCGTCCTGCGGAATGTTCTGAAAAGCAACACCAGGGCAGGCCCTGCGGCAACTCGGCAGGTGGAATGCGGTTCCCTGATCGCTCACTTAATCTAATGGGAAAGATAGCGAGGCCGGAGCTTTAGCTCCGGCCTCCTTATATAAGGGCTCGGCAAAGCCGAGCCGCTAAATTTGTATCAGCCCCTGAACATGTTTGAGAACTGTGCATGAAGTACGTATTTGCAGGCCCCGAATCGGTGTTGCCTCCCGGCGCATTCCGCAGGGGGAGCGATATTTTGCAGCACGAAGTGCGTAGCAAAATATCGCTCGTGCCCGAGGACGCGCCGGGAGGCAACACCGATCCGGGACCGGACATATAGATTTACCTGCGCATTTTCAAATTCGTAAACTTTTTTGAAAAAAGTGCTTGCACAGTTCTCGAATCATAGGTTATTATCTTCCTCGTTGAAAGCGCGGGTCCAACAAAACGAACTGCGAATCAACAACATAGCATGTCGGAGTGGCGGAATTGGCAGACGCGCTAGCTTGAGGTGCTAGTGACCGCTTTTTGGTCATGCGGGTTCAAGTCCCGCCTCCGACACCATCGCATTTGAGAAGCCTCTTCGGAGGCTTTTTTGTTACCGATAGACGGTGAGGTTCACGATGGAAACGCTTGAGCGCAATGAGTGGGTTGACGTTGCCCAATTGGTCGATATTACGAGCGATGCTGTCATTATCTGCGAGCTCGACGGAACCATTTTGCATGTAAACAATCGCTTGCTCGACTTGATCTGCGAGGAACGTTCCGATGTGATCAACGGGGACGTTAAAGATCTCTTGTACTCGTCAGCATTTGAACGCGCGACAGAACATCGTCTTCCTTTTGAGACCAATGGTACCGAGAGCGAGTTGATGCTTAAGCTCAGTGACGGCTCCTTTATTCCCGTCCTAGTTTGTGCCGGCTCGGTTACGCCGCCTCGTATCTTTGGCCGCCGTGCGCCGCGTGTTCTCGTGGCGCTCCATAGTATCGAAGAGCAGTATTCGCATGACCGTCAGCTCAAGCGTGCGCTTTCGGAGCTCAGAGTGGCGAATAAGCGCCTCTCGGGCACGTTGTCGGTCATTATGAGCACGGTGGGCTCCGATGAGCTGCCTAGTTTGTTGGATACCGTTTTGAACCAGCTTGTAGGAACCCTCGATGCCTCGGGTGCTGCCATCTATTTTTCTGAGAGCGGCGGTTTTAAGCTTCGCGGTGTTTCCAAGGAGCTGTATGACAGCTACCTGCCCGAGTTTATGCCGTATGGTGCAGGTATCCCGACGTATGTGCTCCGTGAGGCTCGTGCCTGCCGCCTGTCGATTCAGCAGGACCTCGAGGGCGATAGGGTTGCCTCGGGTATGTTTATGGACCTGGACAATCGTTCTAAGCACCTGCTACGCGTGCAAGATATGCCTCCATACCGCAGCGAGATATGTCTTCCCGTGTTTTATGGCACTCAGGTGCTCGGTGTGTTGGAGGTCGGTTGGAAACGTCCGCAGGCGCCGCTTGCCTATGATGTCAACGTGCTCGAGGTCATTTGCGATTACCTCTCCATCCAACTAGTCGGCATGGCATCGAGTCTACGTTCACGTCGCACGGCAGAGCTTGGCCGTTCTCTCAACGTGCTGCGCGATGAGTTGTTTGCCTATCTCGATGATCCTATTGCCGCCTCGCGTGCGGTGTCGACCGAAATCTGCGCTGTGCTCAGTTGCCATTTCTGCCCCGTGGAGTATGATGCGGGCCTCGGAACCTATGTCATCGATTTTGAAGGCGGCAGTCGTGTGGCATTGCCGGGCGATCCGGAGTCACTCTTCTTTTCTGTCACGACGCCGGCGGCGCGCCTGGGGGCAATTTCCGATGGATTTGAGACATCGGTGCTGGGTGGGACGAGCGCCGACGACCTCAAGCACGTGCGCCTTACGCGCGTGGACGAATCCACGACTATGGGCGCATGGTTGAGAGCCCACGGCCTGCCGTGTCAGGGACTTTATGTCGACTCCGGTATCGAGGCGGGGCGCTGCCACTCGGAGGCGGATGGTACGCGAAGCAACGATGCAATCGTGCCCGCTGATATCGCCAAGGGACCGACGAGGCGCGTTTTGCTGCTCCGTGATGGCAGCCAGGAGCCAATCGACGACCTTGAATACGACTACATGGTGCATTTGGCACACGACTTTGAGCTGATCTATGAGGGCGAGTCTCAAAAGCGTGAAGAGCGTCATATCGCTCAGACGCTTCAGATTGGCATGAGAAATTCGCTAGGCGACGTTCCGGGCATCGCAACCGATTCGGTATACCTGTCGGCAACGAATTCGGCGTTGGTCGGTGGTGACTTCTATACGCTTATCCGTCTTCCCGACGATTGCGCCGTTATGATATTGGGCGATGTCTCCGGCAAAGGAATTGAGGCGGCGTCGATGTCGGCGCTCGTCAAGACGGCGTTGACGGCTTATGCCTGGGAGGGTGCGGGACCCGCTCGCATGGCCCGCTCGCTCAATAGCATGCTCATGGGCTTTTCGAGGGTCGAGACGTTTGTGACGGCGTTTATCGCCAAGATTGATCTTAAAGCGGGCCGCGCTACCTATTGCTCTGCGGGACATCCTCCCACTATGGTCATTAGGCCGTCGTCGACGCCGCATGGCGGAGGAGAGACCTGCGGGGGAGAAGTGGAGCTCCTTGGGTGCCAATCGGGCGTGATTGGTGCCTTTGAGAGCATGGTGTACGAGACGGGCGTGTTTACGTTCGATCCTGGTGACATGCTGTTTATGTATACCGACGGAACGATCGAAGCACGCGACCGCTCGGGTGCTTTCTTTGGCGAGCAGCGCCTGCGCGACCTTCTACTCTCTGTTTCGGGTGAGGGCGTATCGGGCATCTGCGGTAAGGTCTTGGGCGAGCTTGACCGCTTTACCGACTCGGCGCTGGACGATGACATTGCATTGGTGTCCCTTGAGTTTTTACGGGGTCGATCGTAGGTCGCGACGTTGGGCATACAGAATCCTAACGGTTGCAGAAAAGTGTGCATCGAGCGAGCTCTTTTGGGGAACCATGGTCGCATGAATGAGTGGAATGACATAGCGGTTTTGACGCCATCGGGCGATATCGATATCGCCTCGGTGCCCGAGCTGCGCCGACGGTTGGATAATTTAATCGACCGGGGCGTGCGCCGTGTTGTCATTAATTGCCAGACCGTGGGCTTTATCGACTCGACGGGTTTGGCGTTTTTGCTTACGCGTGCCAGAGAGCTTATGAGACGAGAAGGGCTGCTTTCGCTTGTTAACGCCTCCGATGAGGTCGTTCGCTTTTTGGAGATTGCCCGACTTGTCGACATCCTTCATGTTGCGGGTCCGGTGCGGGAGTCGATTCCCGCCATTCCGGTGGGGGAGTTGCCGCGATGGAGCAAGAGCGTCAAGGTGCAGCGAGGCATCGAGAATCTCCCGTATTATCGGCACCGTGTGGCCGAGATTCTCGAATCGCTTCCCCTGAGGCGTGATGAGCGCTATGACGTCGCATTAGCGTTGGGGGAGGCATTGGGTAATGCATATGACCATGCGGGCGGTGTTGGCTGCATCCTGACGATTCAGGCCTATGGGGACCGTGTTGTGCTTGAGGTGCTTGATCGAGGCGCTGGCTATTCTATCGATGGAGCGAGCGAACCGATGGCATCCGAGGAACGCGGACGCGGTATCAAGCTTATGCGCATGCTCGTCGATAATGTGGAGGTTGCCCGTCGCACGGATGGTGCCGGCACACGCGTTCGGATGGTGAAGCTGTTTGGCTCGGCATTGGAATCGTGCGCTTAGCGCCTTGGATCGACATGATTTCCCTGCGTAAACTTGCTTTGGGCAACTTTTTTGAAAAAAGTACTTGCGTCTTTTGGATAACTCGCGTAAATTAATAACCCGCAAGCGGACATGGCTCAGTTGGTAGAGCACAACCTTGCCAAGGTTGGGGTCGCGGGTTCGAGCCCCGTTGTCCGCTCCATTGCATTTCCGGACCGTTCTTAACGGTCCTTTTTCGGCGAAGTGGCCAAGTGGTAAGGCAGAGGCCTGCAAAGCCTTTACCCCCGGTTCGAATCCGGGCTTCGCCTCCAGGCAACATCCGGGCGCTCCGGCGCCCGTTTTGTTTTACATATGCGGACATGGCTCAGTTGGTAGAGCACAACCTTGCCAAGGTTGGGGTCGCGGGTTCGAGCCCCGTTGTCCGCTCCAAGCACAACAGCCCGACTACCAGGGTAGCCGGGCTTTTTCGTACCCATTGCAGAGGCTCGAACCCGAGAGGGAGCGAGCGTTAAGCAAACGCGGAGCGTTTGTAGCGAGCTGGCGAGGTCGCCGGCAGGCGGCCGAAGCCGGTGCGGATCCGCGAAGCGGATACGCGGATGCCCCGTTGTCCGCTCCAGCTATCTTACGCGGTTCTAACGAACCGCGTTTTTTTGTTGACGCTGCGCGAGCCCCGGGCACCCCATCTTGCCCCTCAATCGTCGGTCGCGTACATAAAGTACGCTTCCCTCCTCTTTCGCGGCAACCTGGGGCACCCGGAGCCCGCTCGCTGTCGTGACCGGGGGAGTGGGTTTTCCGTTCTTTTCACTAATCGGTCGATTCGTCCCGGGAGGCCCGAAGCCGAGAGGGAGCGAGCGTCTTGGGGCGTGGCTGTGGCGTTGTTTGCCGCTAATAACAGCTTTGGGCGTATCATCGCGGGCATTACCCAGCAGATGGACTATCTTGAGCGGCTGGGCATCGAGGCCATCTGGTTGAGCCCGTTTTACCCATCGCCTCTTGTCGATGGTGGCTATGATGTGGCGGATAACTGCGATGTCGACCCACGTCTCGGCTCGCTTGACGACTTCGATGACATGGTCGCTGCGGCTCACGCGCGCGGCATCAAGGTCATCGTCGACATCGTGCCCAATCATTCATCCAACCAGCACCCCTGGTTCAAAGCCGCTCTTGCCGCCCGCCCCGGATCGCCCGAGCGCGCCCGTTATATCTTCCGCGATGGTCGCGGCGAACATGGCGAGCTGCCTCCCACCAATTGGAATGCCAACTTTGGAGGCCCCGCCTGGACGCGTGTTGCGGACGGTCAGTGGTATCTGCATATGTTTACGCCCGAGCAGCCGGACTTTGTCTGGTCATGCCCCGAGGTTCATGCGTTCTTTTGCGACGTCCTGACGTTTTGGAGCGATCGAGGCGTCGATGGCTTTCGCATTGATGTGGCGCACGGTCTCGCCAAGGACCTCGACCGCGATGACCTAGACCGGTGGCATCTCGCCGAGGGCGATGACATGGTTGACGACGGCACCCATCCGCTGTGGGACCGCAACGAGGTCCACGAGATCTATCGCGAGTGGCGACGCGCTATGCCCTGCCGCAAATCAAGGCGACGCGCTACCACCAGATTTCGCTCGACTGGCTCTTACGCGACGGGTCGTCTTATGACGAGGACCGTGAACTCGGCGAGCGCCGCGCGCGGGCGGCCCTTTTGCTTGAGCTGGCGCTTCCGGGCTCGGCATACGTGTATCAGGGTGAGGAGCTCGGCCTTTTTGAGGTGGCTGATGTCTTCGTGAGGTTCGCGAGAGCGTCGCAAAACTTTTCAAAAAAAAGTTCTTGCATAGGATGCGGGTATCACGTAAGATTAATCCCTGTAAGCGGACATGGCTCAGTTGGTAGAGCACAACCTTGCCAAGGTTGGGGTCGCGGGTTCGAGCCCCGTTGTCCGCTCCATTTGGGCGTTTAGCTCAGGGGGAGAGCGCTTCCCTGACACGGAAGAGGTCACAAGTTCAAATCTTGTAACGCCCACCAAATGTTCGCAGTCCAGAGGCTTTGCTTCTGGACTGTTTTGTTATAAACACACATAATATGCCGTCAAATTATCGACCTCGGTCGCTTTTTCACGTTGCATTTGCTGCCCAGCATAATTTGTCGTTATTGGCCTCTTGGTCTCGTGGGAGATGATTATTTTGATCATAACCGTGCACGTCGCCCGCGTTTCCATGGTTGACCCCCGCGCAATCTTTTATGGTGATCGGTTTTGGCGAGATTGCCTTCCAGGGAGGATTCGGAACGATTGAAGGCCGTATGTTCTTCGCGCGCTGGGCGGGCCTTGTCACAAAGGGGTGGGCTTTTGTGGTTATCGCCGGCGTGCTGCTCGATCCCTTTACAGCGGCTCTCGGCCGCATGATAGCTCGCGAAGAGAACTAATAGCTCCTCGCCTATCGAATGCCGGCGGACGGGGTGTCGGGGCTGTAGTCTTCCGAGCGTTTGCAGCCCCGTCGCTCCGTCCGCCGGCATTCGACCGCAACATGTTGGTCAAGCATAATCTTTTGGATTCTTTTCGCGTGATCGGCTTGGTTTTGGTAGGATTTGTCGGCGGCTTGACTAGGGGGTTTTATAACTGCCTTGCAGGTAGCCGCGTTGCTAACGTTTTACCGACTTGCCAAGAAACCCTCATAATTAATGCGTCTGTAAAATGACCAATTGCTTTGACCTGCTGAAACACTATATGTTGTGTTTGACCTAAAAAAAGAATACAGGATATAGAGGCGTCTTTGTCGTATGATAGATAGCGGACAGAGAACGAAGACCTTGTTCGTCCCATTTGGACACGCCTTTGAGCCGCTTGATCGGCCGCGAGGATTGTCCGCATGAGGACCTATGGTTTATCGAGAACACAGATTGCGCGACGGCGCCGCAAGACAGGGACAAGCCCTGCCAGGCATCGTTTGGCTCTGAAGCGCAATGGGATTACGACGCGAAAGAGGCAAGAGGATGAAGATCATCAAGCGCAGCGGCACCGAGGTTGCCTTTGACATCGATAAGATCGTCAATGCGATTCGCGCCGCCAACTTGGAGGTCGAGGAGGGCTCTCGTCTTACCGACCGCCAGGTGATCTATGCGGCGCAAAACGTCGCCGAGGCATGTGAGAAGGCCGGCCATACCGTATCGGTCGAGGAGATCCAGGATCTGGTCGAGGACGAGATCATGCGTCTCGACTGCTACGAGGTCGCTCGCCGCTACATCATCTATCGTTATGTTCAGAGCCTGAAGCGCCAAAAGAACACGACCGACGACAAGATCCTGTCGCTGATCGAGTGCAATAACGAAGAGGTTAAGCAGGAGAACTCCAATAAGAATCCGACCGTCAATTCCGTTCAGCGCGACTATATGGCCGGCGAGATTTCCAAGGACCTGACCCAACGCGTGCTGCTGCCCCAGGAGATCGTGGATGCCCATAATGAGGGTCTGATCCATTTCCACGATTCGGATTACTTTGCCCAGCACATGCACAACTGTGATCTGGTGAACCTGGAGGACATGCTCCAGAACGGCACCGTTATCTCGGGCACGCTGATCGAGAAGCCGCACAGCTTCTCGACCGCCTGCAACATCGCGACGCAGATTATCGCCCAGGTTGCTTCCTCCCAGTACGGCGGTCAGTCTATTTCGCTGACCCATCTCGCCCCGTTCGTTGAGGTGAGCCGTCAAAAAATTCGCGGCGAGGTCGCTCGCGAGCTTGAGGAGCTCGGTGTTTCGGCATCTGCCGAGAAGGTTCGCGAGGTCGTTGAGGAACGCCTGCGCGATGAGATTCGTCGCGGCGTCCAGACGATTCAGTATCAGGTCGTGACCCTTATGACCACGAATGGCCAGGCGCCGTTCGTGACGGTCTTTATGTATCTCAATGAGGCCCGTACGCCCCAGGAGAAGCACGACCTTGCCATGATTGTGGAGGAGACGCTTCGTCAACGCTATGAGGGCGTTAAGAACGAAGCCGGCGTGTGGATCACCCCGGCGTTTCCCAAGCTCATCTACGTGCTCGAGGACGATAACATCCGCGAGGATTCGCCGTACTTCTATCTGACCAAGCTCGCCGCCAAGTGCACCGCCAAGCGCATGGTGCCCGACTACATCTCCGAGAAGAAGATGCGCGAGCTCAAGCTGTCTAAGGGCGAGACCGCCGGCAACGGCGATTGCTATACCTGCATGGGTTGCCGCAGTTTCCTGACGCCCGACCGTTCGGGCAACGGCTTTAACAATGTCGCCAACGCTCTGAACTATGACCCGACCAAGCCTAAGTACTATGGTCGCTTTAACCAGGGTGTTGTGACCATCAACCTGCCCGATGTCGCGCTGAGCTCGCATCAGGACATGGACAAGTTCTGGAAGATCTTCGATGAGCGCCTTGAGCTGTGCCACCGTGCCCTGCTGTGCCGTCATGAGCGCCTGATGGGCACGCTTTCGGATGCTGCGCCGATTCTTTGGCAGTACGGTGCCTTGGCGCGCCTTAAGAAGGGCGAGACGATCGACAAGCTGCTCGTGGGCGGCTATTCCACCATTAGCCTGGGTTACGCCGGTCTGTATGAGTGCGTCAAGTACATGACGGGCCACAGCCACACCGAGAAGGAGGGCACGCCGTTTGCCATGGCCGTCATGCAGCACATGAACGACAAGTGCGCCGAGTGGAAGGCCGAAAGCGATATCGACTTCTCGCTGTACGGCACCCCGCTTGAGTCGACGACCTACAAGTTCGCCAAGTGCCTGCAGCGCCGTTTCGGCATTATCCCGGGCGTGACGGACAAGGGCTACATTACTAACAGCTATCACGTCCACGTGTCCGAGGAGATCGATGCCTTCGACAAGCTTAAGTTTGAGGGCATGTTCCAGCAGCTTTCGCCGGGCGGTGCTATCTCCTACGTTGAGGTTCCCAACATGCAGGACAACCTCAAGGCGGTCATTCGCGTAATGCAGTACATCTACGACAACATCATGTACGCCGAGCTCAACACCAAGAGCGATTACTGCCAGGTGTGCGGCTATGACGGCGAGATTCGCATTGTCGAGGACGATGGCAAACTGGTGTGGGAGTGCCCCAATTGCGGCAATCGTGACCAGGAGAAGATGAATGTCGCCCGTCGCACGTGCGGCTACATCGGTACCCAGTTCTGGAACCAGGGTCGAACCGAGGAGATCCGCGACCGCGTGCTGCATCTCTAATAACCACCCCAGGCTGCCCCGTAGCGAGGCCCCGGACCTTTAATCGCTATTTCGGACAGTCCTGGCTCACGACGGAGGCGCCACTGGCGCCTCCTGTTCGTGCGGAGCTCATATCGAGCAAAGGTCCGGGGCCTCGCTACGGGGCAGCCAAGTTGATGTAGCTGAGATGCAGTATGCGGTCTGCTCACTCCTCGAAGTTCTTAGCGGTAATAATTCGAGCTGCAGCTGCGATTTACTTGCGATGGCGGTTGAGCCACAACCCAGTTTTTATTGGGCCTCGAACCCCATACTCGATGTTCGCTTCGTTCACCGAGTGTCGCTCGCGAGGGGTCTGGAGCATATCGTCCCGCCCGCAGTTTCGCAGGCCGAAGGCCGAGAATGTTTGAGGACGGGATGATATGCTCCAGACCCCCAGGAAGGTTACCTATGAACTACGCGAACATTAAGTATTTCGACATTGCTGATGGAGAAGGCGTTCGTACTTCTCTGTTTGTGAGTGGGTGCCGTCGTGGGTGCAAGAATTGTTTTAACTCCGTCGCGTGGGACTTTGCCGCGGGTGAACCGTTCGATCGTGCCGTCGAGGACAAAATCATCGATAGTCTTGATCATCCCTTTATTGATGGCCTGACGATTCTGGGCGGGGAGCCTATGGAACCCGAGAACCAGGCGGGGCTCGTTGATTTTATCGAACGCGTGCGTGCGACCTATCCTGTGGAGTCTGGGAAGACCATTTGGTGCTTTACCGGTGATGTGCTCGAGGAACTAATGCCGGGCGGCCGTCACCATACCGACGTGACGGACCGTATCCTTGCTTGCCTCGACATGCTGGTAGACGGTCCGTTCGTTCAAGATCTGTACGATATCTCGTTGCGCTTTAGGGGCTCGAGCAATCAGCGCGTGATCGACATGAACGCCACGCGCGCTCGTGCTGCGCGCGAGGGCGTTGCGCTTTGCGACGCTGTGGAGCTTTGGCGGGACGATCCGGTCTATTCGACCCATACTATGTAGCTGGAAGAGGTTGCGTGCCAGCGTGGTACCATAGCGCGAACGCGAAATCGAAAAAAGTGAGGCCCAGATGGTCGATCAGGAAAAAGTCGAGACTGCTATTAAGCTGCTGCTTGAAGGTATAGGCGAGGACCCAACTCGTGAGGGCCTGCTGGAGACCCCGGCACGCGTCGCCCGTATGTATGGCGAGATTGCCGGCGGTATGGGCCGGAGTGCCGAGGAGCACCTGTCCAAAACCTTTGCCGTCGCTTCGAACGATTTGGTTATCGAGCGCGATATTACGTTTTACTCGCTGTGCGAGCACCATCTGCTGCCGTTTTATGGCAAGGCTGCGATCGGCTATATCCCTAACGGTCGCGTGGCGGGTCTGTCTAAGCTTGCTCGCACGGTTGAGGTCTATGCCCGTCGTCTGCAGCTGCAGGAGCAGCTGTGCGCGCAGGTTGCCGATGCCCTCATGGAATATCTTGCTCCCCAAGGGGCGATCGTGCTGATGGAAGCCGAGCATATGTGCATGACCATGCGCGGCGTGCAAAAGCCCGGTACCAAGACCGTAACGCTTGCTCGTCGCGGTGTCTTTGAGACCGATCCCGCGCTCGAGGAGCGATTCTTTAGGATGCTGGGCCGCTAACCATGAGAGTCGTCAACGACTTTACATCGAAGACCGATGAGGGGACGCCGCGTCGCGGTTTTATGGCTTCGGGCCTGACTCCCTTTGGCGCCATGCCTCGCATTGATTACATTTGTGCCAACGGGCTGTTCCGGCGGCACCTGGGCAACATTGCACAGTTGGAATCGGGGCGCATCTTTTGCCGCCACGGTATTGACCATCTGCTGGATGTCGCGCGCATTATGTGGATTAAGAATCTTGAGGAACAGCTCGAATTTGACCGCGAGGTCATCTACGCCACGGCACTTCTTCACGATATCGGCAAAGATGAACAGTATGAATCGGGTATATCCCATGATGTTGCAAGCGAGCGCGTCGCTGATGCGATTCTTGGCGGCATGCCCGATGACGTGGCATTTGATCCGGCCGATGCCGCGGCCATTAAGACGGCCATTTTAGGCCATAGAAAGCTGCGCGTGAACAGCCAACCGCTTGAGCGTCTGCTCTATGCAGCTGACAAAGCGTCGCGCGCCTGCTTTGCATGCCCCGCGCGCAATGCCTGCAACTGGAGCGATGATAAAAAGAACCTGTCGATTCGCGTGTAGTTGGTTTGCGCGGTCGGGGTTCTAAACGAAGGAGACGATCGCGATGACCAACAAGAAACTGCCCGAGAATGCAACCAAGACTGAAGGCGCCGAGCTCGCCCGCCGTGGAAGGGGCGAAATATCCACCGCAACGGCGGTGCCCCACGTGAGCTATGACGATCTGCGCCATGCCGATCGCATCACCGTTGAAGGTCTTGAGGTCTTTGCCAACCACGGCGTGTATCCCGAGGAGAACGCCCTGGGTCAGAAGTTCATCGTGTCCTTGGTGCTCTATGCCGACCTGCGTGCAGCAGGGGAGCACGATAACCTGGATGCCTCGATTGACTACGGCTCAGTGTGCCACGATGTCGATGGCTATCTGCGCGAGCATACGTTTAAGCTCATCGAGGCCGCAGCCGAGGGCGTGGCCCAGATGCTGCTACGTCGTTACCCTCTGCTGCTCGGCGTGCGTGTTAAGCTCGATAAGCCTTGGGCGCCCGTCGGTCTTCCCCTGGCAAGCTGCGGTGTCGAGATCGAGCGCGTGCGCTAACCGGTTCTAATACGTCTCTATGGGTGGCTGCTTGAGCCGCTGCGACAGAGCTCTATTGTTGGGGCAGTACGTGTCGAGCAGGGCGTGAAACCGCTGATTGTGGCTTGGCTCGAGCAAGTGGACGAGCTCGTGGGCGACAACCATGTCAAGGCACTCGACGGGGTAGGCGGCAAGCTCGCGTGCGATGCGAATGGCACCGGTTTTGGGCGTACACGAGCCCCAGCGCGTTTTCATGCTGCGCACGGAAGCGCGGGAAGCGACGACACCCATTGCGATTTCGTATGTGCGCACCATATCGCGCAGCGCCGTGGTGACCTCGGATGTATAGAGCTGGTCGATGCGGGCTTGGAGCTCATCGGGCGTTAGGCCGTCGAGGGCCGTGCGCTGCTTTGCCTGCGCGCGCCCACTTGGCTCGTCGGTACCCATAAAACTTGCGAAGGTGGCCTGTTTGGGTCGCGGTGCGGGTGATGCAAAGTTGTGATCGAGCGCATCTTGTACCGTGATGGGCTTGCCCCAAAGCGCAATGATGGACGAGGGGCTGAGCGGCTCTCGCTCCGTCGCCTGACGTTGCTCGCGCTGGGCAAGTCGGCTGATAATCCAGGCGCTGTTGCGCTTCACAAATGCTTCGATACGCTCGCGGGTGGCACCGAGCGGCGCACTGGCGTGGACCTCACCGCTCGATGTGACGCGTAGGTTGAAGTTCTTGACACGCTTTTTGGTAACGACGACGGGGATGGGCATCCCATCCGGTCGGGATACGGAAATCGTAAACTGCTGCGTCAAAAGCGGTCCTTCAGATTGGGGACGGGCCGGCATGTCGACCGTTCGGCATGCCGGCCCGCTCAAGGGATGTGAAATTAATAACGCTCAAAGAAGGCAAGCGCGTTGTCGCTGCAGAGCTTTTGCATCACGGTCTTGCCAAAATGCTTGGAGAGCATGTTCTGGAACTCGGGCATCTTGCTGGCATCGGAGAGGAAAGCGGGCACCGTGGCGCCGTCCCAGTCGCCGCCGAGCGCGATGACGTCCTCGCCGCCCAGGTCGAGCCAGTGCTCGATATGTGCCGCCAGCTGATCGAAGGTGACGTCTGCGGCGGTCTTGTCGGTTGCGTCGTTGGAAAGGAACTCGCTGCAGTAGTTGAGGCCGACGATGCCACCCATGTCGCGAATGGTGCGGAACTGGTCGTCGGTAAGATTGCGTTTGGCGCCGCAAACCGCACGGGAGTTGGAGTGGCTGGCGACGAAGGGACGCGTGGCGCGGACGGCGACCTCGTCAAAGCACTCATCGTTGAGATGGGAGACGTCAAGCACCATGCCGGCGTGCTCCATCTGCGTAAGTGCCTCGATGCCGGCGGCGGTGAGGCCGGCGTGGGTATCGTGTCCGCTCGCGAGCGGCCCCTGCGCGTTCCAGCTGAGTGATGACATGAGTACGCCCAAGCTCTTGAGCACCTCGATCAGTGCGGGGTCCTCGGCAAAGAACGTGGCGTTTTCGATGGTGTGGATGCAGGCGACCTTGCCGTCCTTGAGCGCGGGGCGAATGTCCGCGGCGCTGCGCACGTTGACCATGCGGTCGTGGTTGAGCATTGCCTGGCCGCTCATATGCGCCATGATCTGCGCCTGGAAGCGCGCGGCGTGGGCGGTGGGAATCTCGTCGGGGATAAACGTGGCGAAGCACTGTGCCCACGGCGTGTTGCCGATCTTTGCGAGCGAGATAGCGCAGGCATTGCCCTCGATGAGGTCGAAATCTTGCGGATGCGTCTCGTCGCCGGGGAAATAACCGTCGGTGCCGGCGGTAAAGCGCAGGTCGAGATCGAGCGTGGCCCAGCCGATGCGGTCGGCGGTGTCGCAGTGCAAGTCAAATACGGGATATGCCATGGTTCCTCCGGTTGCAGCGTTTCTTTGCAAACTGTCTTCGAATTGTATGACTAGGGTATAGTTAGCGCCATACGTTCATGGCGGCCCGCGTTGTGTGCCGCCCTTATCACGGAGGTTTCCATGTCCAACCAGGGCAAGAAGGTCAAGACTCATTATCGCGGCACGCTCGACGACGGCACGCAGTTCGATAGCTCCTACGATCGCGGCGAGCCGCTGGAGTTCACCTGCGGTGCCGGTCAGATGATCAAGGGCTTCGATGCCGCCGTTGTCGACATGCAGGTGGGCGAGAAGAAGACCGTGCACATTCCTGCTGCCGATGCCTACGGCGAGCACAATCCCGAGATGGTTATCACCTTCCCGGCCGAGCAGGTTCCCAACATCGAGCAGATCGAGAAGGGCATGAAGCTCTTCCTGTCCACGCCGAGCGGCATGCCTGTCCCTGCCGTTGTCATCGATGTGACGCCCGAGGCCGTGACGCTCGATGCTAACCACGAGCTGGCCGGCAAGGATCTCAACTTTGATATCGAGCTCGTCGAGGTCGAGGATTAGAGTATGCCTGAACGCTTGGTTTCGACGACATGCTTGGGAAATCTCAACGATCCGTCCTATGAACTCCTGCTTCGTCGGGAGCTGGGTGGCATCTTTGAAGTTGACGAGCTGCTGCTCGATTGGGACCAGGCTGATGTATGCGCGTTTGCGGGCGTGACGGAGCTGGGGCGCACGGTCGATGTTCGGCTAGATGCTGCCGACGGCAGTCGTCTTGCCGACGGCGACGTGCTCGCCATCGACCGTTCGGGCATGGTGCCCGTGGCGGTTGTCGTGCGCCTGCGCAGCGCCGAGGTCTATTTGGTCGAAGTCGACCGCATGGATCCGATTGCGCTCGCGCATGCGTGCTGGGAGATCGGCAATATGCACGCGCCGCTTTTCCGAGGCGATTCGGACGAGCATACCGTACGCATGTATACGCCGGTACAGCCTGTTTTGGGCCGCATGCTCCGGGGTGTCGAGGGCGTTATGCTCTCGGTGGTTACCCGTGAACTCGATACGGACCGGCGCTTTGCGTCGAGTGCGGCGGAGGTCGTCGTGAGTATGGCTCCCGACTTTACGATCGTGAAAAAGGCGCGCGGTTAACGTGCGTATGAGCAAGACGGACTTTGAGAGGCAGCTATTCAAAGTCCGTCTTGCTGTTGATGAGGTGCTGTGGGGGAAAGCATATGGGTCTTGAGGGAATCAAGCTGATTGCATGCGATTTGGACGGCACGTTGCTGCATCCGGGGGAGTGCGAGCCGCGTTCCGAGGCCTTTGAGCTCATCGATGAGCTGCATCGTCGTGGCATCGTGTTTATGCCGGCGAGCGGCCGTCAATATGCGAGCTTGCGCTATCTGTTTGCCCCGGTGGCCGATGAGCTCGCCTATGTATGCGAAAACGGAGCCCTCGTGATGAGCGAGGGGCGTGCCGTTGTCAAGCGTTCCATGGAGCGTAACCTTGCTATGGATATCGCGAATGCCGTGGTTGCGTATCCCCATGCCGACGTGACCCTTTCCTGCGAGGGGCACCTCTACACCATAAGTGGCAACGATGCATTCGTCGACCATTTGCGCTACGAGGTCCATTGCGATGTGGCGGTGGTCGACCGTCCCGAGGACATCGACGAGGACGTCATTAAGATCGCGTTTCAAACGCCCGAGACAGAGCAGCCGGCGGCGCTGGAGTATTTCGTCCGTCGCTTTGGCGACCGGGTCGATGTGATGACGTCGGGAACCGAATGGACCGACTTTATCGGCTTTGATTCGGGCAAGGGGTCCGCGCTTGCCGATTATGGTCGTGCGCTGGGGATCTCACCTAACGAAATGATGGCGTTTGGCGATAATGAAAACGACCGCGACATGCTCAACGTGGTGGGCCATCCCTATCTGATGGAGAGCTGCAATCCCAGTATGCGCGGTATCAACGACCGCGTCCGTTACGTGCGCACGGTCGAAGAGGAGCTGCGTCGCCTACTTGCTGAGTAGACATTTTGGACATGCCTGGAAATCTTCCTTTTGCCTCAATCGGTGAAAAGTTGATTTTAAGGCATGTCCCATAATCTACCTACAGTTGGGGCAGAGGCCCTCGAAGATGGTGTAGTGCGAGCTGACGCTCCATCCGATTTGTTCGGATGCCCTGGCGTCGAGCTGGGTATTGAAGGGGAGCGGCACATCGATGACGCGGCCACACGAGGTGCAGATGATATGCGCATGCGGCTCGATGGCACGATCGAAGCGGCTGCCGCCCGGCGTTTTAATCGAGAGAATCTCCCCGGCATCGGCCAAGAGATTGAGGTTGCGGTAGACCGTACCGCGGCTAATTTTGTCATCCTGTTCACGCACGGCGTTGTAGATCTCTTCGGCGGTGGGATGGTTGTAGCTTTGGCGCACGGCATCAAGAACCAGCTTTCGCTGCCTGGTATTCCTTCTTTGCACCGCCATGCGCCTCGCCTCTTTTCTATTAACGGTCGTAGGTAAATGATACCGTATTTAGCACACAATACTAATAATGAGGAGTGAAACCGTCTTCATTGGCAAGTGGGGCTCGGACCTGGGCGTCTACGAGGCGAAAACGCGTTCCCATGCGCTCGTAGGAGGCATGAAGCGCCTCGAGATGAGATAGGATGTTTGCCGGAGCTCCCTGTATCTCCATCTCGACTGAGCCGTCTTCCATGTTACGCACCCAGCCGGTGAGTGCGCGTGCCTGCGTGAGGTTGGTGTTGGTAAAGCGAAAACCAACGCCTTGGACTTGCCCCTCCCAGCGCAGGAAATAGCGCAGGGGAGTGTCTTGAGTGGCCTCGTCGCTTGCGAGCACGGTAAGCCTGCGGCGCAGCTCGAGCTCGACGTTTGATGGTTTTTGAGGCTCTCGACTGCCGCCGGTGACGCTGGAGAAGAACGTATCGAAGAAGCCCATCGCTAGGCCTGCTTGACAGAATCGGCGGGGAAGGTAATGCCGGCCTGTTGGCGCACGGCATCCATGATGCGCAGCGAGACAAGCGTGACATCGCGATAGTGGCCAAGCTCGTGACGTCCCGCCGGGGTCTCCCAAATCTCTTCCTTGACGTTATCGATGCCGCCGATGGCGGTGATAAAGTCTGCGAGTTCGTATTCCATGGTGTTGCTCGATTTGGGCAGGTCGAGCACGCGGCCGTTGTCGCTCTGTTCGCGCGGCGCCTCGGTCGCCGAGCCGCGTACGACATCGCCGCGATAGTCGATGCGGACGTTGCGGGGCGTGGACAGATGGTCAATCTGGATAGTGCCACGCTCGCCTTCGATCTGCGAGGGCAGTAGGTCATTCGTAATTTTGGAGTGCGCGAGCTCGACGGAGATACGGCCACCGCCGTAGCTGGCGAGGATGGAACCGCAGCCATCGATGGGGCCATGGGTGAGCTCTTGCGTGGTGGGGTCGAGCAGAGTAGCCATGCTCGTAAGGCCGGAGGGCATGCCGAAGATCTCGACCATGGGCTCGACGGTGTAGACGCCAATATCCATGAGGGAGCCCGAGGCCATGTGGCAGTCGAAGATGTTGGTGGCGCGTCCCGCGAGAACCTCGTTGTAGCGTGAAGAATACTTGCCAAAGCGCAGTGAGGCGCGACGAATGGGCGCAATCTCGCCCAGGGCGTCCTCGATGGCGTGGAAAGCGGGGTCATGGAGCGGGCGCATGGCCTCGAGGGCTACGACGCCCGCCGCCTCGGCGGCGCGGAAGACTTCCAGCGCCTGCGCCTCGGTGGCGCAGAAGGGCTTCTCGACGATGACGTGCTTGCCGCTGGCGATGCAGGCAAGGGCCTGCTCGTAGTGAAGTGCGTTTGGGCTGCCGATATAGACGGCGTCGACGTCGGCGGCTGCTGCAAGCTCATCAAGTGAAGTAAAGTTTCGTTCGCCGCCGTGCTCGGCAGTAAAGGCGGCGCCGCGCTCGGCGTTGCGCGAGAGCGTGCCTACGAATACAGCCTGGTCGTTGGCATTGACGACCTGGATAAAGTCGTCGGTGATCATGGATGTGCCGATGGTCGCGATGCGCAGCATACGTCCCCCTTGCGTTGTTTTGGTCTACAGGATGAGTGTAGCGCGTGGGGATATAAAGCTGCGCGAAAACGCTATTACAGGTCGCTCTCGTTAAAGCCGGTGTCGATATCGAGGTTGACTCCATCGGCCGCGGTGGTGGCGAGCTCGTCGCAGCGCTCGTTGAGCTCGTGGCCGGCATGCCCCTTAACCCAGATGAACTCCACCTTATGCTTGCTCTTTGCGGCAAGCAGGCGCTCCCACAGGTCGCGGTTCTTAACGGGCT
This sequence comes from Collinsella sp. SGI.095, assembly GCF_050314535.1. Lineage (NCBI taxonomy): Bacteria > Bacillati > Actinomycetota > Coriobacteriia > Coriobacteriales > Coriobacteriaceae > Collinsella > Collinsella sp. SGI.095. Next base: position 78,848 of record NZ_JBNPNG010000005.1, on the reverse strand, counting down.
GCTTGTTGGCAGTTTTCCACCCGCGCTTTTTCCAACCGTCGATCCAGTGCCTGTTAAAGGCGTTGACGACGTACTGCGAGTCGGAGTGGACCTCGACCTCGCAGGGACGGTTGAGTGCCTCGAGCGCCACGATGACCGCCATGAGCTCCATGCGGTTGTTGGTGGTCTTGGCGTAGCCACGCGAAAGCTCGGAGGTGAAGGTCTTGCCGGCGGGGTTGGTGTATTTGAGCACGGCGCCGTAGCCACCGCGTCCCGGATTGGATCGAGCCGAGCCGTCGGTATAGATGATGACCTTCACAGACTTCCTTTCGTCGAGTTCCTCTCTTGCGGCTGTCTATTGTAGCGCCCGGTCCATCCTGTTTTATGCGAGGCGCGCCGCTCCACAAGGATGGTGGAGACGTTGTTGCCAAGAAAGATGGGCGACCTGAATTGTCAAGAGCTAGAGGGCTTTTAAATCTGCCATTTCTATCCCGTCCCCAAATGGTTGGTTTTCGTGGATGATGCGTTCGAGTTCGTCGAGGTATTGCCGCAGCAGGGGAGAGGGCTTGCGCTCATCGTGCATGATGTAGCCCACGCGCATCGTTGGGGCGTCTGCCAACGGGATCGATGCCATGCCCCATTGCATTTCATTGGAGAGGACACCGGTCGACAAAGTGTAACCGTTCGACGTGATGAGCAGATTGGTGAGCGTGCCACGGTCGGAAACGCGGATGTTGCGGTCGCAGGGGATATAGCTAAACGGCTCCTCGGCGTAATAGAAGGAGTTCGAGGTCCCCTGCTCAAAGCTGTAGCGCGTATAGGGCGTAAGGTCGGCAAGCGATAGCTGGGGGCGGCGTGCGAGCGGATGGCGCTCGCTAACGAAGACGTGGACCGTTGCATCGAAGAGGGGATGGAAGCTTGCGCGGGCGTCGGCGAAGGCCTTCTGCAGGACGCGGGCGTTAAAGTCATCCAGATACAGAATGCCGATATCGCTGCGAAATGCGCGGACGTCGTCGATGATCTGTGACGTGGTGGTCTCGCGCATGATGAACTCAAACTTACTGTCGCGGCAGCGCTCGACGACGTTGACAAAGGCCTCGACCGAAAAAGCGTAGTGCTGGGCCGAGACGGCAAGGCGTGCCTGGGGTGTGCCGCCGTCCTCGTAGCGGGCCTCGAGCATATCGGCCTGCTCTACGACCTGGCGCGCATAGCCTAAAAGCTCGGTGCCGTCGTTGGTGAGTGTGACGCCGCGGCTGGAGCGCGTAAAGATTTCCAGACGGAGCTCCTGCTCTAGGCTTTTGACGGCGTTGGAGATATTGGATTGCGCGGTATAGAGGCGCTGAGCTGCGGCGTTAATTGAGCCGGATTCTGCCACGGCGATAAGAAAACGAAGCTGCTGGAGGGTCATCGGCACCCGTCCTTTCGATAGCTATCTAAAAAACCGATAACAGGTTAGCGCTTTTAAGTGATTGACCGCGCGAAACAATGCTCGTACTATTCAAAACACACAAAGGCGGTAGGTAATTAAGCCGACCACGAGAACGGGATGTCAAAAGGAGGACCGCATATGAACTGCTTACTAAGACGAATGCCGGGCTCCTGCTTGCGCCCGTCGGCGTGATCAGGAGACGGCGACTTACTTCTCTTACTCTTATTACTTTTGTTCGATCAAGGAGATCATCATGAGCCAGTTTATCAACAACCCCGAGCACACCTTTGGTTTCGACACCCTGCAGCTGCACGTTGGCCAGGAGAGCGCCGACCCCGCATCCGATTCCCGTGCCGTGCCTATCTACCAGACCACGAGCTATGTGTTCCGCAACTCCCAGCACGCCGCTGACCGCTTTGGCCTTGCCGACGCCGGTAATATCTACGGTCGTCTGACCAACTCCACCCAGGGCGTCTTTGAGGACCGCATTGCCGCGCTCGAGGGCGGCGTTGCAGGTCTTGCCGTCGCCTCTGGCGCCGCCGCCATCACCTATACCCTGCAGGCCCTCGCTCAGGCCGGCGACCATGTGGTGGCCCAAAAGACCATCTACGGTGGTTCCTACAACCTGCTGGAGCACACGCTCTCCCAGTTTGGTGTCGAGACCACCTTCGTCGATGCCCACAACCTGAACGAGGTCGAGGGCGCCATCAGGGACAACACCACGGTCATTTACCTCGAGACGCTCGGTAACCCCAACTCCGATATCCCCAACATCGACGCTATCTCCGAGGTCGCTAAGAAGCATGGTCTTCCGGTTGTTGTCGATAACACCTTCGGCACCCCGTATCTGTTCCGTCCGCTGGAGCACGGCGCCAACATCGTCGTTCACTCTGCAACTAAGTTTATAGGCGGCCACGGCACCTCGTTGGGCGGCGTGATTATCGATGGCGGCAACTTTGACTGGAAGGCGAGCGGCAAGTATGCGCAGATCGCCGAGCCCAATCCCTCCTACCATGGCGTCTCGTTTACCGAGGCCGCCGGCCCCGCTGCCTTCGCGACCTATGTCCGTGCTATCTTGCTGCGTGACGAGGGCGCCTGCATTAGCCCGTTTAACGCCTGGGTCCTGCTCCAGGGCACCGAGACCCTGTCGCTGCGCGTTGACCGCCATGTCGAGAACACCAAGAAGGTCGTTGAGTTCCTGATCGGTGACGGCCATGTTGCCAAGGTGAACCACCCGAGCCTGCCCGAGCACCCCGACCATGAGCTGTACCAGAAGTATTTCCCCCGTGGCGGCGCCTCGATCTTCACCTTCGAGATCAAGGGCGGCCAGGAGGCTGCTTGGAAGTTCATCGACCACCTGCAGGTGTTCTCGCTGCTCGCCAACGTAGCCGACGTCAAGTCGCTCGTCGTGCACCCGGCTACCACCACGCACTCCCAACTCTCTTCCGAGGAGCTTGCCGAGCAGAACATTACGCCCTCTACAATCCGTCTTTCCATTGGTACCGAGAACGCCGAGGACATCATTTGGGATCTGAAGCAGGCCTTTGCCGCGCTGGACGAGTAAGGCGACTTGTGCAATGGCCCCTTGCGACTCGATAGGTATAACTGCATAAAATGCCTGCTCAAGACGCCTGCGCGAACAATGGTTGCGCAGGCGCCTTTTTTGCATAGGAAGGGCGATATTACAGGGTTTTTGGCATGCTTTATGCATGCGAGTTGTGGAAAACTCCTGTTGAGAGGATGTGAGTTTTACGCAAATGACGTGCACCTTTTGAGAAAAACCGCAGGTCGCGATTTACTCGGGGTACTATGCAGCGCGATCGAATCACACGCAGCTTAAACGCAGCAAAAACTCACTACGGAGGTTTCCAGCTACATGAGGATCGATTCACGAAAACCGAAGGCCGCCGCCCTTTCTGCCACGCTTGCCGTGGCGCTTTTAGTGGGTGCCGGCGTAACCGATGCCCACGCGGCAACACTGTCCGACGCGGTCGGATCCACGCCGTCCGAGGCGACCCTGATGCAGCCCGTCGACTATCGTAGCGACGGCTTTGGCTCCATGCAGGAGTGGAACGCCTCGATGGGGGCCAAGCGCGATTCCCTAGAGGTCCGCGCGCAGATCATCATGAACATGTACGGTGACTATGCCACCGATGACGAGCGCACTGTACTGCAGGGTTGTATCGACGGTGCGGGCAGTCTTTTGACGATGGAGGAGGTCGACGCGAAGTCGGCCGAGCTCGACGAGCTTCGCTCCACGCTCGAGGATGCTAAGCGCGAGGCGCTCGAGGCTGTGGCCGTCGAGGCAGAAGCTGCCGAGGCCGTTCAGGCTTCGTATTACAACGCCGGCTCCGGCTCGTCTTACGCGTCTGCTGCGTATTACGCGAACGGCTCGGGCCTGACGCGCTCGAGCGGCGTCAATAACTACAACGGTCGTCGCGAGACCTATTACAGCAGCAACGTGTTGTATCACCACCGCACGGGTGAGTGGACGCTGGATTCCGAGGGCTTTTGGCGTGATTCCGACGGCTACTACGTGGTGGCTGCGAGCGATAAGTCCCAGGGCTCGACCTTTACGGGCTCTAAGGGCGAGTGCAAGGTCTACGATTCGGGTTGCGCAGCCGGAACTACCGATTACTACACCGGTTGGTAATCTGTCGGCATCGATTGCACATGATGGACGGGCGTCTTTACTGAGCTTTCGGGCAATGTAAAGTCGCCCGTTTTTATATGCATTTGGGTTAACAGAGCCCTTACCGTGGCACTACGTTGGGCATATGGGCGCGGGGCACACTAAGTCATGAGAAACAAGGTCTTTCTCGTGGAGGAAGTGATCCCATGAACGCTCGAGATGTCGCTATTGCCGTCGTTGCCCTTTTGATCGGATGTCTTGGTCCGACGGCGGCGTTAGTTGCCGGCTTGCAGTCCACTACGGGTGCTGGTCCTGTGGTTGTGAGCGCCTTGATTGCAGCGGCGCTGTTGGGAAGCGCCGGCGTGGTGCTTTGCCGCGATGACGAGGACGAGGTCCCGGAGTCGCAAAACGAGCCTCAGTTTTAGCCTCGGCCTAAATGCGACAGGCCTTCGCGAGCGATGGGATCCTCGCGAAGGCCTGTCTGCTTACATTGCGCGCGTCGCCGTGCGGGCGAGGCTACCAGCTGCTTTCTATTTCTCGAATCCTCTGGTAGAGCCAATCGTTTTGCGGCACTTGGATATCGTGTTTGGCGGCCAGGCGGCAGATGGTGCCCGCGAACTCCTCGACTTCGGTTTTACGTTGTGCGATGCGGTCCTGCGCCATCGAGGGCATGCCGGCGGGGTCGATTCCCTCGATGAGGTGCACCATCTGCGTCAGGTCTGCCTCGGTAAGCTCAACGCCCTCGGCGTTGGCGACCGCAAGTGTCTCGCGCATGGCGGAAACAAAGCAGCGACGCTGCTCGGAGTCCTGTTCCGTGGCGCTCCCGTACGTGCCGCCGTAGGCCATGCAGGTCTGGTTGATGCCATCGTTGAGCATGAGTTTGGCCCACATGCGGTGCGCAATGTCGCTCTCGACGGTATGGGCGATGCCGCAGCTCGTGTAGAGCTCATCGATGGCGGTGACGGTTGCGGGCTCGGTGCCTGCTGCCGCGCCAAAGCGAATCTCGCCCGCATTGGTAAAGGTGAGCGCGCCGTTAAGGAATACGGCGTCCATGCCCTGGCAGATGCCCAGGACGGTGTGCTTCCAGCCAAAGCGCTCGGCTATTTTTTGCTCGCTCGTAATGCCGTTGCACAGCGAGGCGATGAGCGTGTTGGGTCCCACGACGCGCTCCATAGTCTTGAGTGCTTGGTTGAGCCCCGTCGTCTTGACCGTGAGAATGACCAGATCGGCGGGCGTTGCCTCGCTGGCGCGGACGGACTTGAGCGTGCAGGGCTTTCCGTTGACGGTGAGCGCATCGCCCACGTGGCGCTCGAAACGCGCGTCATCCATGACGTATTCGACGGCATCGTTGCCGAGGGTCTTGGCAATCATGCTGCCGTAGAGCAGGCCGACGCCGCCCTTGCCGATAAAGGCGACCTTGTTGATCTGCATGTGAATCATCTCCCCATATAAAAGGCGCCCGCATATGGGGCGCCTGATGGATTGTATGCCGCTGGGGCATGTGGCGTACACCGGAGGCTGAATTTAGAAGAACAAATGCATGGGAACTTATGCCGCGGGGCAGATGGCAAAAACGCGCGCGGGATATCCAACGCCATCGCGCACCTTGGGGAAGGTGCAGAAGATGACGGCGCCTGTGGCAGGAAGCTCGTCCAGATGGTCCATGACCTCGATCTGGTAACGGTCGACCGAGAGGATGTACTGCTCGCCGGGGTAGGGGTAGGCGTCCTCGCGTGTGGTCACGCTCGCCTCCTTTCATCGGGCTTTTTGCTGATGTTAAAGCGGTGCCGTGACAGCTCGATTTCTGCTGCGTTACGATACGTTCTCGATTGCGATTCCGATGTGTTTCGATGGCGTGACGGGTTTGTTTCGCCGCGTCAGAGCTTCGATGGGGGAGGAGGGGCCGTGCAGTATCGCGTTGACCCCAAAAGCGGTAACCGTATCTCGGCGTTGGGGCTGGGGTGCATGAGGTTTCCCGGTGCGCCGGGACGCCCCGATGCGAAGACAGCCGATGCTATCGTTTCCCGCGCCGTGGAGCAGGGGATAAATTACCTGGATACGGCTTATCTTTATCCCGGCAACGAGGCTTGCGTAGGCGCTTCGCTTGAGCGCTTGGGCCTGCGCGACCAGGTTTTGCTCGCGACCAAGCTGCCGCACGCCTCGTGCAAGTGCGCGGAGGATTTCGACCGTTTCTTTGATGAGCAGTTGCGCCGTCTGCGGACTGACCATATCGACTACTACCTCATGCACAACATCACCTCGCCCGCCCAGTGGGAACGTGTGGTGGCGTTGGGCATCGAGGACTGGATCGCGTGTCAAAAGGCGGCGGGGCGCATTCGCCAGATTGGTTTTTCGTATCACGGCAGCGCGGCGGATTTCCTGACGATGCTTGACGCATATGACTGGGATTTTTGCCAGATACAGTACAACTATGCCGGCGAGCGTTACCAAGCGGGAACGGCGGGGCTCATGGCCGCCGCCGAGCGAGGCCTCGCGGTGTTTGTGATGGAGCCGCTTTTGGGCGGACGCCTGGCAGGCAAGCTGCCCCCGCGGGCCCGCGCTGTGCTCGATAGCGCCCGTGACCCGCATTTGCGCACCCCTGCCGCCTGGGGGCTTTCGTGGGTGTGGAATCATCCTCAGGTGACGATGCTGCTTTCGGGTATGACCGATACCGCGCAGGTGGATGAGAACGCGGCGTTGGCCGATCGGGCCCTGCCGGATTCGATGACAGCTACTCAGCTCGATGCCATCGCGCACGTGCTGACGGAGTTTGAAAAATCGAATCGCGTGCCCTGCACGGGATGCGGCTATTGCATGCCGTGTACTAAAGGCATCAATATTCCTGGGTGTTTTGCCGCCTACAACGCAAGCTATGCGCACAGCTGGTTTACGGGTCTATCGCAGTATTTTACGGCGAGCGCGGTGCGCACAAGCGAGCCCAAGTTGGTGAGCAATTGCGTCAAATGCGGCAAATGCGCGCGGCACTGCCCGCAGCATATCGATATTCCCGAGCGTCTCGACGACGTACGCCGCCGTTTTCAGCCTGGACCCGTGACGGCGGTGCTTAAGGCCTTCGGCAAAACGCTCTCCTGATGCCCCTTTTATAACTTGCGGTGGAATAGTTCCTGTTTGCGGCAGAATAAGGCATCAACAGGAACTATTTCACCGTAACTGATGAGGAGGAGCTGGGGATGCTGACGATTGGGTGTCACCTATCCACGACGAAGGGCTATCGGGCGATGGGGGAGACGGCGCTATCCATTGGCGCCAATACCTTTGCATTCTTTACGCGCAACCCGCGCGGCGGCAAGGCGAAAGACCTTGACATGGATGACGTGGCGGCCCTGCGCGAGCTTATGGAACAAAACGATTTTGGTCCCCTCGTGGCCCATGCTCCGTATACCTATAACCCCTGCTCGGCCAAAGAGCGGGCGCGCGAGTTTGCCCTGGAGGCCATGGCTGAGGATCTGCAGCGTCTGGAAGCGCTGCCCGGTAACTACTACAATTTCCATCCCGGTGCGCATGTGGGACAGGGCTCCGACGCCGGCATTCAGATGATCGTCGACGCCCTGTGCCAGGTGATGTTTGAGGGCCAGCAGACGACGGTACTGCTCGAGACCATGGCTGGCAAGGGCACCGAGGTGGGCCGCAGCTTTGAGGAACTGGCGATCATCATCGAGGGCGTTGCTGACAGGCGCCCCGAGCTGTCGGCCAAGCTGGGCGTTTGCCTGGACACCTGCCATGTAAATGACGCCGGCTATGATATCGTCCAAGATCTTGACGGTGTGCTCGACGAGTTCGATCGTGTGGTGGGTATCGAGCGCCTGCGCGCTGTGCATATCAATGATTCCAAGAATCCCCGCGGTGCCCATAAGGACCGGCATGAATGCATCGGCAAGGGTTACCTCGGCAGCGAGGAACTTGGCGGTGGAATGCAGGTTATGCAGAATATTGTATCGAATAGTTGCCTGCGATCACTGCCATTCATTTTGGAAACGCCGAACGAACTTGCAGGTTATGCAGTGGAAATTACGCTATTAAGGTCGTTACAGCAGTAATGACTGTCATAAAGTGGAGTGTTCCATTCACGTTATGGGTTTGTTTCAATCAGTTTTCTAATTGCAGATTCTCTCACGCGGGTGCATAATAGCCCTCAGTTTTTGCAGGTCCCTGAATCACATGGGGCCATTGGAAGGAGACTGATTATGAAGCTGAAGAAGCTTGGCGCATTTGCCGCCACGGGCGCCATGGCGCTCGCCCTCGCACTGACGGGCTGCGGCTCGTCCAACGCCACCTCTGGTTCTGATGCCGGTTCCAGCAGCTCTGACGACGCTAAGGTCGAGAAGGTCGACGGCTCCAAGGAGTACGCGCTCGTCAAGGACGGTACGCTGACCGTCGGCACCTCTGCCGAGTACGCTCCGTTTGAGTACAAGGATGACAACGGCGATTATCAGGGCTTTGACCTTGAGCTCATCAAGGCTATCGGCGACAAGCTGGGCCTGGATGTCGAGTACGTCAACAACGACTTCGACACGCTCGTCCCCGGCGTCGCTTCGGGCACCAAGTATGACGTCTCCATTGCGGCTATCACCGACACGCCCGAGCGTGAGAAGGAAGTCGCTTTCTCCGATTCCTACTACATGGACGATCAGGCTATCGTGACCAAGGTCGATAACACCGACATCACGGCCGACAATTACAGCGAGAAGCTCAACAACGCCGACGCTACCATTATCGTCCAGTCTGGCTCGACCGCCGAGGCCTTTGCTCGGGAGAACTTCCCCAAGGCCAATATCATCCCCTACAAGGACGCTACCGAGTGCTTCAGCGCCCTGCAGTCCGACAAGGGCGATGCCGTAGTCACCAACCGCTCCGTTGCCAGCCAGCTGACCGCCGAGCAGTTCAACACCTGCCACACGGTTAAACAGATCAGCACCGGCGAGGAGTACGCCATTGCCATCAACCAGGGCAATACCAAGCTCAAGGACGACATCAACCAGGCCATCAAGGACCTGACCGACGACGGTACCGTTGACGCCCTCATGGCTAAGTACAACATCAAGTAAACAGATACTTGATTGCGTGTGGGCCCTTTCCGTTTAGCGGAGAGGGCCTTTGCGCTTCTCTCGACGGAGAGTGTTTCCGTCTCTTTTTGCCGGCAACTTCTACGATAGGAGCCACCTTGTCTCGACTGAACAAAGGGGCCGCGGAGCAGCGTTCTTCACTACCCGTCTTGCTCCAAAAGCTAGTCTGTGTCATGGCCGTGGCGCTCGCGCTGGTGTGCGTGGGGGCATCTGCGCCCTCGACTGCCCAAGCGTTTGAGACCGCAAAGATTACCGCCCGACCCAACACCGGTTCGGGCAGCGATGTGGTCGGCGGCACCGAGACACGCATTACCTGGGAAGTTCAGGCCGATGCCGACGAGGAACTGAGCGGTCTTTCGCTGACGTTTGTCGACGGCACGACGTTTGGTACCGATGACACGCGATTGACGATGCTCTCGGGCGAGGACCTCATGGATCGCACACCCATGAAGCCCACGTGCACGGCTGATGGCCAGACGCTCAAGATCGACTTTGGCGAGACGGCGCCTGCCGGCGGCTTTTTCCGTGTCGAGGTGTACGGTGTGACCTTCCCCGTCGAAGGCGGCGACGAGGCCTTTAGCGGCACCTATACGCTCGCCGACGGTTCGACCAAGAAGATTTCCAAGATTCCTTCCGTCGAGATTAAGGGCGTGACGGCCTTCGATAACTTCCAGGCCGATCTTAAGGAACAGCCGTGGGTCGAGGCTTGGAATTCCAATATGTTCCTGCGCCTGTTCTTGAACCCGGTCATTTTGGTCCAGAGCCTGCCGGTCGTATTTAAGGGCTTCCTTATGTCGCTCTCGATCGTGCTTGTGGCGTTTCCCCTGGCAATCCCCTTTGGCTTTGCCTTGTCGCTCATGCGCATCTCCAAGTCGCGCATCCTGCGCTGTCTTGCCGGCATCTACGTGAATATCATCCGCGGTACGCCGGCGTTCCTGCAGATCTATATCGCGTTCTTTGGCCTGCCACTTGCCGGCGTCAAGGTGGACGACTACGTCTTGGGCGTTATCGTCATGGCCATGAACTCGTCTGCGTACCTGTGCGAGATCTTCCGTGCCGGTATTCAGTCGATTCCCAAGGGCCAAAACGAGGCTGCCCGCTCGCTGGGCATGAATGCCTTCCAGACGTTGCTCTACGTTATGATTCCGCAGACGTTCCGCAATGTCCTGCCTACGCTGACCAGCGAGTTTATCCTGCTTTACAAGGATACGTCGCTGCTCGCCGCCGTGGGCGTGGTCGAGATCGTCATGAATGCCCGCACCATCGTGGCGACGACGGGCTCCATCACGCCGTATGTGGTTGCCGCCCTGTTCTATCTGGTCATTACCCTGCCGCTTGCGCGCTTGGTGAGCGGTCTTGAGGCGAGGCTTCTGGGGACGGCCGAAACCAAAAAGAAGCGTCCCACCAAGAGCGCCGGACAGGTTGTCGCGACACCCGCCGATCATATTGCAGGTCTGTAAGGAGGTTCTATTATGAGCGAAACCAATAACTCGAACGAGGTCGTCGTCAGCATCAAGAATCTCCAGAAGGCCTTTGGCGATAACGTGGTCCTGCGCGACATCGATCTGGATGTGCACAAGGGTGAGGTCGTCGTGGTCCTGGGCCCCTCGGGCTCGGGCAAGTCGACGATGCTTCGCTGCATTAACCGTCTTGAGGAGCCCACGAGCGGCTCGATTGTCGTTGAGGGCGTGGATGTGTGCGCCAAGGGCGTCGACCTCAATAAGGTGCGTACGCACTTGGGCATGGTGTTTCAGCAGTTCAATCTGTTCCCGCACCTGTCGGTCAAAAAGAACGTCATGCTTGCGCAACAAAAGGTGCTCAAGCGCAGCAAGGAAGAGGCCGAGAAGATTGCCGTCGAGGAGCTGACCAAGGTCGGTCTGGCCGAGCGCATCGATTTTATGCCGAGCCAGCTTTCGGGCGGTCAACAGCAGCGCGTGGCCATCGCCCGCGCCCTGTCGATGAATCCGCACGTGATGCTCTTTGACGAGGCTACGTCGGCGCTTGACCCCGAGCTCGTCCGCGACGTTCTTGGCGTCATGCGCGATCTTGCGCGTGACGGCATGACGATGATCGTGGTGACGCACGAGATGGGCTTTGCTCGCGACGTCGCCGACCGCGTCGTCTTTATGGACGGCGGCGTTATCGTGGAGGAGGGCACGCCGAGCGAGGTCTTCGACCATCCCAAGAGCGAGCGCACCAAGGCGTTTTTGGGCAACATCTCGTAGCTGCTTTATGTGGCTGACATAGCAGAAAACGGGGCTGGATTTGGATCCAGCTCCGTTTTTGTTGGGATGCGAATGTGTTTTGGTGCAGAGCCGCGTATGGGCGGAGCTTATCGCCGTTAGGCGAGCTCGGCTCCAAGGGCGCGACAGGCGGCCTCTGCCTCGGCGCCGGCCGACGCCGCGCCCTCGGCAACGAGGTCTGCCATGGCTTCGGTGTTGCCCGTGCCGCTCCAGTAGACGACTGCGATCTTGCTCATATGTTTTCCTTTCGGTTGTGCGGCGTGCGGCCGCGGTTTGTATGTTCTATCGGGTTACCTGGGCAAGTTTTGCGAGGCTGTGGCCCTGCTGATAGATATGGGTGAGGCGCTGCGTGCAAGCGTGGTAGGATTCGAACGTCGCAAGCGCTTGCTCGACATTTGTGTAGACCTTCCAAGCTCCAAAGACCGCGTAGTTCTCGCCGCGCTGGACGATAAACTCGTGCACGTCGTCGTAGGGATATCCCAGGAAATAACCAATATGGACGATTTGCTCAACCCTGCAAACATCATTGTGCTTGCCGTAATTGCCGCCGGCTTATTTTTTTGGATTCCGGCGTATTGTCGCATCGACGCATGGCACATGCTGTTGCGGCGATGGGGCGGGCAGAAAGAAGATCAAGAGGGTCGCGGTCGCGGACACCGATGTGTCTCACTACCCCTATAGCGATGAGCTGCTTATTGGCGGTATGAGCTGCCGCGGCTGCGCGCAAAATGTGACGAACGCCCTCAACGCTCTCGATGGCATTTGGGCCACGGTGACGTATACAGACCACACGGCGTGCATCCGTTCTAAAAACCCGATCGATCGTGAGGTACTTGAGGCTGCCGTGAGGGATGCGGGCTATTACGTCATAAAGCCGTAGGGCCGGGCGTACGCTTGCGCTTAGGCTCGGCCGCGCAGCTCGATGTCTTGGATATCGTCGAAGCCGATGGCGATGTCTCGGAGTTTGAGCAGCTTGAACGCGGGGAGCACTTCGTCGAGAATGCCGGTGCGGCTGCGATAGCCGTATGTATCGTAATAAGTAACGCGCACCAAGTCGCCGCGTTTGAGGCCCTCGAGCTTTTTTGAAAGCTCGAGGGCTTTTTCTTCCGTGAGTTCGCATTTGGGCTCAACAGAGATCTCTTGTTTGCGCACGAGCTCGTAGTATCCCGTGAGGGCGGCAAAGGGCATAAACTGCGCGGCGCGGTTGGCGCGAACGGCACCGTTAGCGGTGAGCTTGGGGTCGGCGGAGCGACGTCTTCCCTCGGGGTCCGCCAGGCGTTCAAAAGGCGTCGGTGGCCGCATCGGCTGTTGTTGGGCCTTAGGCACGGTGTCCTCCTACCTGATCGTTGCGTTCGCGTGCGGTGGCGCCGGCGGTAAAGCTTAATCCCTTGACCAGGGCATTCTTGCCGTACTTGCCCTTCACGGCCAGAACGGCGCGGGCCAGGTCACGCTCGCGTTCATCGGCCTTAACATCGCTAAACAGATCGATGGTGGCAAATTCCTCGGGCATGAGGTTGCCAAAGCCCAAATTGATGCGCTTGACCGGTCGTTTGGGATCGACGGTCTGCGCCCAGAGCTCATCGAAATGGCCCATGATTTTCTTAAACGAATTGGTGCGCTCGGGCAGCTTGCGCGAAGCGTTAGAGTGCGCAAAGAGCGCGGCATAGCCGCCACGCGGTTTGCCGCCATGCTCTCCCACAAAGATGCCGTCGATTGCCTGTGCCTCGCGCACCAGACGGCGTCGTTCGCCATCGCGCTGGACGGGCTTGGGTGCACGGGGTGTGAGCTCGGGGCCGGCGGTTGCGGCGGGTTCGATGCTCGACGTGCTCGAACGCAAATGTCCGCATCCGTCTACATATTGCGCTGTGCCGCTGGCGTCGAGGCGGCGTATGTCGGCGCGCTCGCTCGCGTAGCCCACAAAGAGCGAGATGCTGTCGCAGACCACGTGCTTATCGACCAAGTCCAGTACGGCGGCATCGACCATCTCGCGCAAGACGGTGTAGGCCTGCTCGTAGGCATAACCCTTCGAGAGCACTTGTCCTGTGGTGGTTGAAGTTGCCTGCGGGCGATAGGCCTGAATATCGGCGATAGTTGTCGGCTCGCGCCCAAAGGCGTGGTCGATGAGATACTCGGCATTGACGCCGAGTTCGTCGTAAAGCAGGTTTTCGTCGAGCGCGGCGACGCCCATCAGATCGTATACCCCGTACTTTTCGAGGCGGGCTGCCACGCCGGGGCCGATGCCCCAGATATCGGTGATGGGGCGATGGGGCCAGATCTCCTTGCGAAAGGTCTCGTCGTCGAGTATGCCGATGCGGCTGGGTACGTGCTTAGCGGTAATGTCGAGCGCCACCTTGGCCTGGAATAGGTTGGGGCCGATGCCGGCTGTCGCCGTGATGCCGGTGCGCGCGAGGACCTCATCGCGCAGCATGCAGGCAAAGCTTTTGGCATTGGTATGGTAGAGCTCTAGATAGGGTGTCACGTCGATAAAGCACTCGTCAATTGAGTAGACGTGAACGTCTTGCGGACTGACGTATTCCAGGTAGATACCGTAGATCTGCGCCGACACCTCCATGTAGTGCTGCATGCGCGGTACGGCCTTGATGTAGTCGATGCCGTCGGGAATCTCAAACAGACGGCAGCGGTTGTGTATCCCGAGGTCTTTCATGGCCTGGGTAATGGCGAGGCAGATGGTCGTACGCCCGCGTGATTCGTCGGCAACGACCAGGCGGGTGGTGAGCGGATCGAGCCCGCGGTCGACGCACTCGACGCTGGCATAAAACGTCTTGAGGTCGATGCAGATATAGGTGTGACGCCCGTGCCCCACGCGTCCTCCCATCAAACACATGTTCTTATCGAATGCATGTTCGATAATACCCGCTCGTCCGGACATCGTCAAAACCTGCCAAAAAGGGACAGGTTTATTTTGGTAGGTAAAACGCTTGACCGACCAAAACAAACCTGTCCCTTTTTGGCAGGTATGGTCGGGCGGTTGCATCGGGTTTTAACGCAGCTCTAAAGAGCGCGAAACAGCCCGGAAAACCTCGCTTCGTAGCATGAGCCTAACGATCGATACCACCATAAAGCACGGAAGGGTTGTGGGGATAATGGTCAACTATGGGTTTGGTATGCCGACGCGCCTTGTTGCGGATGGAGACGTGGCTCGCTGGTGTGGACGATTGGTCGCTCACTACGGCGGCACCAAGGCGCTGGTGGTGCTGGGTGGCGACAAACATACGCGCGATGAGCTTGTCTCGGCGGCGCTCGGCTCGCTTGACCGAGCTCTGCTCGAGCGCGTGCTTTTTCGTTGCGGCTCGGTTGAGGGCGACGGGGGAGACGAGCTGATCGACGAAGCTGTGGCCCTGGCGACCGACGAAGGCGTGGACTTTGTCCTGGCGATCGGCGATGCCGATACTGCTGGCTTTGCGCGCGAACTCGCGCGTCGCATGGCGGCGCTCGATGCCGGCGAAGACGGTTTTGTCCCTTATGGATGTATTGTCTCGGAGGGCAAAGTGCCTGCCGTCGTGGGGGCCGGTGAGGTTCCCGTTTTTGCCATCATCGCGCCCGAACTGCTTGAGGGCATTGGGTCTCCTCTGCGCGAGCTGCTCGGCAGCGTGTGCGCCGCGGCCTAATGTCTGCCATAAAGAGATGGGCTATTTTTGGTAGGTAAAGCGTTTGACCTGCCAAAATAAACCTGTCCCTTTTTGGTCGGTCGCCGTTTGGGGGCGGATTGGCAACGCTCGCTGATTACGGTCTTGACCTGCGCTAGAATAGGGGCATCTGATTATCCGGGTGCATGGAGGTTTGCGCCCGTATGTTGAGGAGGACTTTATGGCAACTGTTGCCGCACCTATCGACGCTACGTCGACCGCCGCTTGGAAGGCGCTCGAGGCTCATCAGGAGAAGCTCGAGGCCGAAGGTATCGACCTCAAGGCCTGGTTCGCTGCCGATGCAGAGCGCGTGAACAAGCTGAGCTTTGACGCCGGTGACCTGCACTTCGACCTGTCCAAGAACCTGGTGACCGATGAGACCGTCAAGCTGCTGTGCGATCTTGCCCGCGAGGTGAAGCTCGAGGAGCGCCGCGACGCCATGTTCTCCGGCGAGCACATCAACACCACCGAGGACCGTGCCGTCCTGCACACCGCGCTTCGCCGTCCGGCAAGCGAGAAGGGCCAGCTCATCGTCGACGGCCAGGACGTCGTCGCCGACGTGCACGAGGTCCTCGACCGCATGTACGCCTTTGCCGAGCGCGTGCGCTCCGGTGAGTGGAAGGGCGTTACCGGCAAGAAGATCGAGCATCTGGTGTCCATCGGCATCGGTGGCTCCGATCTGGGCCCGGTCATGGCCTACGAGGCCCTGCGTCCCTACGCCGACGCCGGTATCGACTGCCGCTATATCTCCAATATCGACCCCAACGACCAGGCCGAGAAGCTCAAGGGCCTGGATCCCGAGACCACGCTCGTGATTATCGTCTCCAAGACCTTCACCACGCTCGAGACCCTCACCAACGCTCGCGAGGTCAAGACCTGGATGCTCGAGCAGCTCAAGGCTCAGGGTGCCATCGACGGCTCCGATGAGCAGAACGCCGAGGCCGTGGCCAAGCACTTCGTTGCCGTTTCCACCGCACTCGACAAGGTTGAGGCCTTCGGCATCGACCCCGCTAACGCCTTCGGTTTCTGGAACTGGGTCGGCGGCCGCTATTCCGTCGACTCCGCCGTGGGTCTGTCGCTGATCGTCGTGCTCGGTCCCGAGCGCTTCCAGCAGTTCCTCGAGGGTTTCCACGCCATCGACGAGTACTTCTGCAATACCCCGCTCGAGAACAACGCTGTCGCGCTAATGGGCCTGCTCAACGTCTGGTACGTCAACTTCTTCGGCTCTAAGAGCCACGCCGTGCTGCCGTACTGCCAGTACCTGCACCGCTTCCCGGCCTACCTGCAGCAGCTCACCATGGAGTCCAACGGCAAGCACGTCCGCTGGGACGGCAGCGCTGTGACCTCCGATACCGGTGAGATTTTCTGGGGCGAGCCCGGCACCAACGGCCAGCACGCCTTCTACCAGCTGCTGCACCAGGGCACCGTGGTGGTCCCGGCCGACTTTATCGCTTTCGCCAACACTGCCAACCCCGCAACCGACAGCGGCCAGGATGTTCACGAGCTGTTCCTGGGCAACTTCCTGGCCCAGACCAAGGCACTCGCCTTTGGTAAGACGGCCGATGAGGTGCGCGCCGAGGGCACGCCCGAGCAGATCGTCCCGGCCCGCTGCTTTGAGGGCAACCGTCCGACGACCTCGATCTTCGGCGATACGTTGACCCCGTTCGCACTCGGCGAGCTCATCGCCCTGTACGAGCACATCACGTTTGTCGAGGGCACGGTCTGGGGCATCGACTCCTACGACCAGTGGGGCGTCGAGCTGGGCAAGCAGCTTGCCAAGCAGATTACCCCGGCCTTCCACGACGACGCCGCCAAGGCCGAGCAGGACGCTTCGACCCAGGCGCTCATCGAGTTCTATCGCGCGCATCGTAAGTAGTCGCTGCTGTTAACGCATCGCGCCTTATAGTCAGGGGCCCGTATCCTATCGGATGCGGGCCCCTTTGCTTTGCCGTAGTCCCGGGGCGCACGGCCTTTGTGGAACATCGCCGGGGCGCCGCGCGCCGCGAGAACCCTGCGCCTAGATCTCGGCCTCCGCATGGTCTCGCTGCGCCTCGGGCAGCTCCCCGTAGAGCGGATGGTCTTCGAGCCTAAAGCGCTCGACCTGTTCGGGAGTGTGGCCGCGCACAAAGAGCCACGAGCGATCGATCGGCGTCGCCATGAGCGTGCTGGGCAGCGCGTCGGCGCGTTCGGAAAACACCCGGGCACTCTCGGGATCCTGGAACGCCAGCACCAGATGCGTGTCGCAGTTGCCCATGATGGAGCGTGCGCGTGCCTCGCCATAGAGCGCATCGAGCTGGTTGGTCGACTGCAGCAGCAGCGTTGCCCAGATGTTGCGGCTTCGGATAATCGAGAGCACGTTGTCGATCTGGGGGATCTGCAGATTTGCGAAGTCATCGAGCATAAAGCGCACGGGCACGGGCAGGCTGCCGTCGGGCTGCCTATCGGCCTCACGAATGAGGCCCATAAACGCCTGCGAAATAAAGAGGCCGGTCAGCGGATCGAGATTGCGGTCAATATCGCTCACGGTTACAAATAGGGCGCAGGGGGTGTGTCCCATGGAAGCGAAGTCCACCTGATGGCACTCACGATAGAGCTGTGCCGCACCGTCGAATCCCAGACACATGACCTTTTCGGCAAGGATGCCGACGATGCTCGCGTGCATGCGCTCGGCATTTTGCGTAATGGCGTAGCGCCGCCATAGCGAGAGGGCATAGCTTTGGGGGTCGATCGTGATCAGGTCGTCAAACAATCGACCCGTGGCACCGTCCTGCAGGTGCTCGATCAGCTTGATGACCGAGCTGATCGTCTGCTCGTCGGCGGGTAGCTGTTCGGTGACGTAGGCGATAAGACACGACAGCAGGTTTGCCGCCGCATGATCCCAAAAAGGCTGGTTGTTGTCCTCGATGGGGCAGATGGCCTTTGCCACCGAGAGGATGTCCTGCTGGTTGGGCCTGCCGTCCGCCTTGCGGCGAATGTGCCTCAGGGGGTTGTAGCCGCAGCGCTCGATGCCGGGCGCAAGGGCCGGGACGGTGTTGAGGTCGGCGAAGTTGAGACATTGCACGCGGTAGCCGTGGGCTGCCAGCACGGGTCCCACTTCGCGACAGAGCGTGCCTTTGGTGTCGAGCACGATGTAGCTTGCGTTCATTTGCAGCAGGTTGGGCTTGAGGACGTTTCGGGTCTTGCCGGCTCCCGAGGGGCCGATCACAAGTGCGTTGTTGTTGAGTCCCGTTTGGCGGGTGTCGCAGGAAAGCATTCGATCCTTGGCGAGGATGGTGGACGATGCGGACTCAGATGCGGCGAGGCGGCTGGTGAGGTTAGACATGGGCGACCTCCTTGGTGGTCGAGAGGATTTCGTGGGCAAAGCCGAGCTCGACGGCGCGCTCGGCCGAAAGGTAGGTGTCTTTTGCGGTGAGGGACTGGATGCGCTTGGGCGTGAGGCCGCTGCGGTCCGAGAGGATTTGCGTGAGGGTCTTGCGGGTCTGCATGAGACGCCGGCTGGTTTCCTGCAGCGCAAGTGCCGAGCCGCCTGCCCCCTGGGGGATCAGCGGGTCGTGAATCATGAGCTCTGCATGGGGCGCCATACGGCGATCGTCGCCGCCCATAAAGATCACGGCGCCCATGGACGCGGCGAATTCCAGGCAGACGGTGCGGATGGGGCACGATGCGAGGCGCATGGCGTCATAGATCGCAAGACCCGATCGCACGCTTCCGCCGGCGCTGGCGACAAATATGGTGATGGGGCGGCTGGGGTCGGCGGCATCGAGCAGGCGGATCTGCTGGCATAGGTCGTGGGCCATCGGGGTTTCGATGTTTCCCATGACGGAGAGCTCGCGACGGGCGAGCATCTCATCGTAAATGCTGGTGAGCGTGATACCTCGGGCGGATTCACGCATGGTGAGGGGGCTGATGATGGGGGAATGATTGGTGTCCATGAGGACTCCTTTCTGTTGGTTGTGTTGTGGAATAGGATTGTTGCCCGCGGAGGGGCTGGCGGGCTACAGGGTTCGTCCGAGCCTGAGATCGAGCTCGGTTGTGGGGCAGGCTGCCTGTTCGTACGGCTCGCAAGCGCCAAGGGCTCCAAAGCGATGGAGCGTTGCGACGGGCGTGGTGTAGGCGAGCCGCAGCTGATGCTCGACAGGGGCACATCCGTCATTTTTGTAATGAGCCGCGTAGTACTGCGCGATGCTGGCGTTCATCTCGCTGCCATTGCGATGGCGCTCAAACTGGCGTCTGCAGGTCTCGATGATCTTTGCTACCGACTTGGGTGCCGTCGCGGGAACAAGGGCGAGATAGCCCTCAAATAGCTCGTTGATGCTCAGGAGGCACAGCAGGTCGATCAGCGTCCTTATGGCTGCTCCCTCGGCGGAAAAGTGCGCGGTCATGCGGTTATATCGGTTGCGGTCGACGATGGCCGCATGGGGTCTTGGAGTTTTCTGCCCCGTGGTCCCGGGCTTTTGCCGCGCCTGTGTATTGAGCTCGACGTTGCAGCGCTTGAGGCCGTCCAACGGAAGGAACAGTGCGGTGCGCAGGGTGTTCCGCTTGCTTTCGAGTTCATGACGCTCGTCGGGTTCCCATTCGAGCTTGAGTTTCGTGTCGAGCGCCGTAAGCATATGGGCTAGGCAGCCTACGGCAAGAACGTACGAATCGTTGCCGCGTTTTGGGGCATAGGGGTCTGTCAGCTTGCGAATGTCGGGGTCGCCCATGATCTTTGTGCAGCGCTTCAGCAGTTGAGGGTGGTCGGCCAAGATCGTCGCGAGCGGTAGCGACGCGTAGTTCTTGATGGTCGCGGCGGCAAAGGCGGCGTCATATTCGTTTGCATATGCTCGCTCAATGCGGGCATCCAGAATGCTTTTCTTATCGCCGTCTTCAGCGTGGTGGTTTGTCATAGCTTCTCCAATCGGTTGATGTTCGTGCTGTTTGTTGATGTGTTGGTTGTCGTGAGTGATGTGCTTGCCGTGGGTGATGTGCTGACGTTGGGGTGCTATGCGGTTTTCAATGAGCCCGTGAGACAGTTGCTGCAGGGGCGGGATGGAACGGCCCATGCAAGGCGGAAGGCATCGTGCTCAAAATCGAGACAGCAATGCCCTAGGTGCCTCACATGTGGCAGTTACCTCATTAAGTTGTCATTACGTTTGGGGTTGTACTTTGCCGATCTTCCTTCTCTTACACGCTAAAACTCAAACTTCATATGCTCGATCTACTTAAAACCGCAACGGCGGTCTTTTATCAACTTATATGTCGGAACGCGTCTTTGCAAGTACTTTTTTGCCTTTGTTTCAAATGGGGTGGTTTTGCAACCGTCATACGTGCGCTGTGCGAACGTGCCCCGGCTCGGATAAGATAGTGCGCGATAAAAACGATGCAAGGAGGCGCATATGGCAATCAAAGCCATCGCAATGGATATCGACGGTACGCTCACCAACGACCAAAAGGTCATCAGCCCGCGTACGCGCGAGAAGCTGCTCGCGGCGCAGGAGTCGGGCATTAAGCTCATTTTGGCTTCGGGCCGTCCCGCATGGGGGCTGCACGCCTTGGCGCAGGAGCTCGACCTTCAAAACCATGACGGTCTGCTGGTGGCCTTTAATGGCGCTCACGTCGTCGATGCCCAGACCGACGAGGTGCTGTTCGATCAGGCTATGCCTACCGATGAATTGCATCGCCTGATTGATCATCTGCGCAATTTCGACGTGATCCCTATGATTTCACTCGGTCGCGATCTGCATGTCGAGGATTCGTACCGCTGCATGATTACGCTGCCGGATGGCTCGCAGAAGAATATCGTCAAGTATGAACGCGACGCGTGCGATCTTAAGATTCGCGAGGTGGAGAGCCTGCATGAGGTCGTGGACACTTATCCCGTGGACAAGCTGCTCACTGCGGGCGACCCGGCCTATCTGCAAGCGCATCACGAGGAGATGTATGCGCCCTTTACTCAGACGCTTTCGGGTATGTTTACGGCCGACTGGTACTTTGAGTTTACGGCGTCCGGTATCGACAAGGCCCGCGCGCTCGAGGGTGCCCTGCCCAAGCTCGGCATCGATGCCAGCGAGGTCGTCTCTTTTGGCGACGGCCAGAACGACAAGTCCATGATTGAGTGGGCCGGCACCGGTGTTGCCATGGGCAACGCGGTTGACGTGGTTAAGGCCGTGGCCCAGATGGTGACTGCCAATAACAACGAAGACGGCATTGCGGTGGCGCTGGATAAGCTGCTGGGTTAGAATCGCCGATTAATGCATGGTTCGGGCGCCTGCTTACAGGCGCCCTTTTGTTAGGGAGGGTGCCGTGTCCGCATTTCCGTTCGAAGCCGTTATCTTTGACATGGACGGCGTCATTGTCGATACCGAGTATTACTACCTGGGCGAGACTGCCGCGTTTGCCAAGGAGCTTGGGCTTAACCTGACTCAAGAGGAGTTGAACGGGCAGGTCGGTACCTCACATCAGTTCTTCCTGCATATGCTGGTCGATTGGTTTGAGCGCGCCGGTAAGGGGCATTTATCTGGCGAGGAAGCGTTGGCCCGTTGGGACGAGTGGGCGCATAAGCGTCCGCGCGACTATCAGGCTTTGATTAACCCAGGCGCCGTGGATACGATTCGAGAGCTGCCGCGCCGCGGCGTTCGCGTGGCGCTTGCCAGCTCGTCTCCCATGGATAGCATCCAGGAAGTGCTCAATGCGTGCGGGCTGTCGGATGCCTTTGAGTATGTGGTGAGCGGCGAGCAGTTTAAGGAGAGCAAGCCCGAGCCCGACATCTACCTGCATGCGCTGGACCTGCTGGGACTGCCCGCGAATCGCTGCTGCTGCGTCGAGGATTCGGTGCCTGGTATCACTGCCGGCAAGCGAGCCGGCCTGACGGTCATTGCCAAGCGCGAGGAACGCTTCGGCTTTAGCCAAGATGCCGCGGACAAGATTATCGACCAGCTGCCGGAGCTGCTCACGCTTTCTTAGGAGCGTGGTAGTTGCGCGTTTTTCGGGTCAGATGAGTAAAAACCCGACATTTTGGTGCGGCAGCAAGCATACTTAATGCTAATGCGGGCTTAAGGACTTGCTGAATGCCCTTGGGCCCGCTTTAGACTTAATTGTGCTGGGAGAAGGTATATGCCACCGACTGAAGGGCTAACTGACGGTAAAGCAGCGATACCGCTGTACCAACAGGTTATCGATATCATTAAAAACGAAATTAACTCCGGTGCCTACAAGGCGGGCGCGCGGATACCCAACGAATTCGAATTGGCTGAGAATTATAAAGTTGGCCGCGTTACCGTGCGACGCGCTATTGAGGAGCTCGTCCAGCAGGGCTATCTAACGAAGCGACAGGGGAAAGGCACGTTTGTCAATGCCCCCAAGCTTAAGCGCAAGATTCGCCAGAAGGATGACGTCCAGAGTTTTTCGGACGCATGCCGCGTTAACGGAATGGAGGCGGGGGCGCGCGTCATTTCGAGAAAGATACTGCCGGCGGATTCCACCGAAGCGCAGTTCTTTGGTGTTCCCGTTGGAACTGATTTGATTTGCGTTGAGCGTGTGCGTACTGCCGATGGGGTCCCCGTCATGCTCGAGAACAACATATACGTTTACGAGGACAACGCTTATCTATCAACGGCACCTCTATCTAACCAATCCATTTTTGAGCTCGTGCGCAACCGGACGGGCCGCACGCCCGCGTTTACCGACCCGTGCACGCTCGAGATCGCGTGCGCATCGCCCGAGGTCGCTCGGCTGTTGGCAGTTCCCGTTGGCGAACCCTTGTTTTATATGGAAGCCTTCTTTTTCGATGAGCAGCGGCGGCCGTTTATCATCGGTCGTCAGCGGATCGTTGGGTCTCGCTACGTTTTTGACATCTAGGATATTGCGAATGGAGACGCCCGGTGGATCATCTCACCGGGCGTCTCCATACCGTTCACGGCGCGAACGCAACCATTCAACCGTGTCGCGACAATCAGTTTGAAATAATCTTGATGACGAGAAAAGCTGCTGGTAATCTATAGAACGTCATAGAACGTTTGCTTTGTGCAAGCGTTGAGGCGAGATGCGATGCATTCTCGAGTTCTTTGGAGGTATCTATGTCAGATACGAAGGCGAAGAAGACAAACAGACGTTTTAAGTTCAAATTACCGCATGTCTATACGATCATGTTCTTGCTGATCGTTGTCTTTGCGGTCCTGACTTGGATCGTTCCCTCTGGTCAGTATCAGCGCAAGACGATTTCGACAGCGGCGGGCGAGCGTGAAGTCGCCGTTGCTGGAACCTATGAACAGGTCGATAAGAACTACACCGATTCCGAGACCGGCGAGACCATCAATCTGGGCCAGGATATCTTCGCGGTCCTGCAAGCGCCCACTAAGGGCATCCAGGAGGCTGCCGACGTCGTTGCGTTCGTCTTATTGATTGGCGGATCGTTCGCAGTCATTACCAAGACCAACGCTTTGAATGCCGGCATGAGCCGTGTGATTAAAAAGCTCAAGAACAAGGACATCCTCATCATTCCCATCACGATGACGTTGCTGTCCATTTGCGGCACTACGTTTGGTATGTCTGAGGAAGCCCTGCCGTTCTATGCCATCTTCATTCCCATCATGATGGGCATCGGGTATGACTCGATGACGGCATTCATCATCTGCTTCCTTGGTCCTAACCTGGGATATTGTGCCTCGACCATCGACCCATTTAATGTTTTGATCGCCCAAGGCATCATTGGTATCGAGGGCAATCCGCAACTGTGGCTGCGCGCCGTTTCTTGGGTC
Source organism: Collinsella sp. SGI.095 (assembly GCF_050314535.1). Lineage (NCBI taxonomy): Bacteria > Bacillati > Actinomycetota > Coriobacteriia > Coriobacteriales > Coriobacteriaceae > Collinsella > Collinsella sp. SGI.095. Next base: position 55,099 of record NZ_JBNPNG010000005.1, on the reverse strand, counting down.
ATCTTCACTGCCGTCGGTATCGCATGGGCCATGCGCTACGCCATGCGCGTCAAGAAAAACCCCGAGTCGTCCATTACATACGAGGACGATAAGCTCAAGCGTATCGAGTTTTCCGTGACCGATGCCTCCATCGAGGAAGAGTTCACTATCCGTCAGAAGCTCGTGCTTATCGATTTTGCTTGCGGTATGGGCATTATCGTCTGGGGTCTTGTTACCCAGGGTTGGTACATGAATGAGATTTCCGCCGTGTTCCTTGGCATGGGCTTGCTTGCCGGTATCCTGGGCGGTCTTGACCAGCAGACGATTGCTGAGGAGTTCGTTAAAGGTCTCGCCGACTTTGCGTACGCTGCCATCGTTATCGGTATCGCTCGCGGTATTCTGGTCATCGCCGAGGGCGGCATGATCATCGACACCATTCTCCAGGCGCTCGCTACTGCGCTCGCCGGTGCACCCGCCGCCGTCTACACCACGTTTATGTATATCGTCCTTGGCCTGCTCTCTTTGCTGGTTCCCTCGAGTTCTGGCCTGGCGGCGCTTACCATGCCCGTTATGGGCCCTCTGACCGAACTCATGGGCCTCAATCCCGAGGCGGCCGTCACCGCGCTCCAGTTTGCCAACCAGACCATCAACACCATTAGCCCCGTGGCGGGCATGACGGTCGCCGGCCTTGCCGTGGCTAAGATTTCGTTTGGCCAATGGTGGAAGACCATTTGGAAGTTCTTCATTTTCATGGTCGTCTTTGGTCTGATCGTAACGGCAATCTCTGGCATGCTTCCGGTGTAGGTGGTTGTGATGTCTGATCGTTTGACGGTCCTGATGTCTGAGAGCGTCTTTACCGGTACGGGGGACCTGCCGTTTGAAGGTTTCGTAGCGGTCCGTGGCAATCGAATTGAGGCCGTTGGCACCAAGTGTGAGGTAGCTTCGTATTTGACCCAGGCGGACGAGGTAGTTGACCTTGGCGACCGCACCGTCATGCCTGGCCTGATCGATGTGCATACCTTCTATACAGGCTGGGCGCTGCGGACGTTGGGGCCTGATCTGTCCGGCATCGCTGATGCCAAAGAGGCCGTGTCGCTCTTGCGTGCATGGAAAGAAGATCATCCGGATTGCGTGGCGGCTTTTGGCCACAACCTACCCGAAACGTTGGCATCGGATGCCGAGAACGCAAATACGGCAGCTGTGTTTGACGATTGTTTTGGCGATATCCCCGTCGTCTGCTTTACACCGGGCGCGGAGACCTGTGTTCTCAATGCTGCCGCCAGCGCGCGATACGGCTTCACACCCCAGGCGTGCTATGCCGAGAAGATCTGGCGCATGATGAGCGATTTCCTCGCGCTGCCCGAGGTACGTGCGGGGTATTCGGACTACATGAGCATGCTTAACGAGCGCGGCGTTACCGCCATCAAGGAGATGGCGTTTGATGACTACTACGGCTTTGCCGACGAAATGGCTCGCCGTGAGGAATCTGGTGAGCTGACGGTTCGCGTCTCTATGATGTCGCAGCCGGTGGGTGCCGGTGCAAATCTGGCATATGCCCGCGAGGCGCGAGAGCGCTTCCGGGGACCGTTCGTTCGCTTTTCCGGCTTCAACCGTATGACCGATCGCGGCGTATGGGCGGGGCTTGCCGAGATGATTGACCCCTATGAGGACACGGCCGATGCGGGCGCTGCAGGCAAGACGGTCGTCGAGGAGCCAGAGTGGGAGCTGATTGAGAACGAGCTGCGTGCAATTGATGCTGACGGCTTCCGATATTCCTTGCATTGCCAGGGCGATGGCGCCGTTCGTCGCACCGTGGCGCTCTATGCCTCGCTGCCTCGAGACGAGCATGGACGGATGCTTCGCCGCCATGCGATTACCGATCTCGAGAACTCTGATCCGACCGATCTTGTCGAGTTTGGCAAGTTAGGTGGAATTTGCGAGGTCTATCCGCAGATTCTGACGCTGGACCGGCGCGAGGATTGCCTGTCGATGATGCGTCGACAAATTGGCGAGACGCGACTTTTGCACAGCTGGAATCGCCGCGGTATGGAAGATTCCGGATGCACAGTGTGCTGCGGCACGGATTTGCCGCTGTTGATTCCGAGCTTGGGCGAGTCAATCTACAGTGCGTGCGGCGGATACTTCGACGACGGACTGCCCGTGAATGAGGTCAACGCGCTGACGCTTGTCGAGCTCTTGCGCGCTTGGACTGCCGGGGGCGCGTACGACCTGATGCGCGAAGACGAGCTGGGTACGCTCGAGGTTGGCAAGCTTGCCGATATCTGCGTGCTCGATCGGGATGTGTTCGACCTTGATTATCGCGACGCACGCGATCTTGCGGTTGATATGACGATGTCGGACGGACGAATCGTGTTCGATCGAAATAAGGAGGCATAAGATGTCTGAATCCAAACCGACGCTGCGCCGCGAACAGATTGCGGGCATGAATATCCACTACATCATGTGGTCGCTCGATTACTTCCTTGATGTGCAGCAGCGCTTGGGCTTTGAGTCCATTGAGCTGTGGTGTGCAGAGCCGCATGTGACGCTCGACCACACGGGCTACTTTGAGGCTGAGGTCCTGGCGAAAAAGGCTGCAGACCGCGGGCTTAGGTATCGTACTCTGTGCCCCGAGAATGTTATCTATCCTTGGCAGTACTGCGCACGCAAACCGCTGCACGAACAGCGCAGCCTGGCGTACTTTAAGCACGGCATTGAGCTTGCCGAGGTACTTGGGTGCGACCGTATGTCCGTCAACTCGGGCTGGGGCGACTGGGACGAGGACCGCGAGGAAGCCTGGAAGCGCAGTCGCGAGCACTTGTCCATTCTAGCGGAGTATGCCGGCGAGCACGGTCTGGTGCTTACGATGGAAAGCCTGCGTCCCGAGGAGAGTAACCTTGTGACGACGGTTTCCGATGCGAAGCGCATGATTGATGAGGTCGCGAGCCCGTACTTACAGCCCATGGTTGATACAACTGCGATGGGCGTTGCAGGCGAGACGCTCGAGGACTGGTTTGCCGCCTTTGGTGATGGTGTAATTCACGAGATGCACTTTATCGACGGTGACCCGTATGGCCATCTGGTGTGGGGCGATGGCAAGCACGATATGGACGCCTTCGTCGCCACGCTCAATGCCCATGGTTTCGACGGCATGCTGGGCCAGGAAATCACGGACGGTCGTTACTACGATGACCCGGCGGCGGCAGATGCCAAGAACATGGCCGCATTCGAGAAATATCTGATTGACTAAAACAACTATCGGCCACGCAACCAACGTCATTGGTTGCGGGCCAAACAAGAAAGGAACTGGATATGAACGCACACGATCTGATTAAAGAGGCAATTGCCGAGAAGGGCAAGTTCGACAGCGTCTACTGGATTGCTTGCGGTGGCTCCATGATCGATTTGATCCCGGCTCATGAGCTTCTGCAACGCGAGGCAACCGCCTTCACTTCGTATATCTATACGGCTCGCGAGTTCGATATCATGCGTCCGCGTCGTCTGGGCGAGAAGTCCCTGGTCATCGCTTGTAGCCACAGTGGCAACACCCCGGAGGTCGTCGAGGGCTGCGAGATTGCCCTTGCTGCTGGCGCTACGGTGATCGCCCAGACTGACAACGCTGGGTCTAAGATCGACACCGGTAAATGGACCACGTGGGTCTACCCGTGGGGCGAGGGCGTGCCGCAGGCCGAGGTTCCCGCTGGCATTTCGCTGTCGCTTGCGGCAGAGCTGCTCGATCAGCAGGAGGGCTACGCCGATCTTGCCGATATGTATGCCGGTATTGCCGAGATGGATAAGATCCTTCCCCCGGCACGCGAGAAGGTAAATGCCGAGCTGGGTGATCGCTTTGCCAAGCTTTGCCAGGAGCACGAATTCTTCTATATTCTGGGCAGCGGTCCCAACTTTAGCCAGACCTACGGTTTCGCTATCTGCTCTCTTATGGAGATGCAGTGGCAGCACTGCAGCTACATCCACTCTGCCGAGTACTTCCATGGCCCCTTCGAGGCTACTCAGGATGGCGTTTTTTACTTCCTGCAGATGGGCTCCAGCGAGTGCCGTGCTATGGACGAGCGCGCCCTGGCGTTCCTTAAGACGCATACCGATACGCTGATGGTGCTCGATGCCAAGGAGTACGGTATGGAAGCCGTACCGGCGAGCGTTCGTGCCTATCTGGACCCGGTGCTGTTCTACGCCATGAACTGTGAGCTGCGTGCCGCACGCGGCAAGGTGTTTGACCATGATCCCGATTTCCGTCGCTACATGGGCGTTGTCGAGTACTAGAAGGGACAAAGGCCATGGCATTTAACGTTAACGCGCTCGGATTTGGCGATAACGTCGTCGATCGCTACGAGCATATCCACACCATGTATCCTGGCGGCAATGCGGTGAACTTCGCCGTTTATGCCAAGAAATGCGGTGCCGCACGCTCCGCATACATGGGCATTTTTGGCAATGATGCCGCTGCCGAGCATGTCATTGCAAGCCTCGAGGATGAGGGTATCGAGCTTGACAAGTGCGAGCAGATGATTGGCGAGAACGGAGCGGCTCGTGTGACCGTCGTCGACGGTGACCGTGTCTTCCTCGGCTCCAACGAGGGCGGTATCCGTGGCGATGCGCGCTATGTTCTCGATCGCTTTGACCTTTCGTACATGAAGCAGTTCGATGTGGTTCATTCGGGCAACTATTGCTTTACCGAGCGCGAGCTGCCCAAGCTGAAGGCTGCGGGCGTCACGGTCTCTTTTGACTTTTCGGACGACTCTACCGACGAGTACTACGAGCAGATTGCGCCCTACGTTGATTTTGCTTTCTTTAGTGCGGCGGATGCTGCGAGTGAGGACGAGATTCGCGAGCGTTTGGCATGGGTGAAGGGCCTGGGTCCGCGTTTTGTGTCGGCTACGGCGGGCGCCGAGGGCTGCATTGCTTACGACGGCGAGCGTTATTACCGCCAGCTGGCTAAACCGGTAACGGACATGAAGGACACCATGGGGGCGGGCGACTCGTTCCTCACCTCGTTTTTGATGTGCTATCTCGATTCCGCCAAGCGTGGTGAGGATGGCCCCGAGGCCATCGAGCGCGCGCTCGACTTTGCTGCCGGGTTTGCCTCGACCGTGTGCGGCATGGAAGGTTCTTGGGGCCACGGAGCACCAATCGTCGAATAGCTTAAGAAAGCGTACGACGGTCTGGCTATGAGGCCTTGGACAGCCGACGCAAAACAATAAGCGAAACGCGAAAAGGGGGCTCGCCATGTGGTGGGCCCCCTTTTGAACATTGGAGAAGACCATGGGTATTAAAGCGTGCGCAGCTGGTTTTTGCTGTGCGGACGTCTATCAAAACATCGGCGTATTCTATCCGACTGGTAATGGCATTGACTGGGGTATCCATCTTGCACGAATGGGCGTTTCGGTATCCGCCGTGTCGGTTGTCGGCAAGGACGAGTACGGAGACAAGATGAGAGAGGCGCTGGCCGCTGAGGGGTTCGATATCTCACATCTGCGGGTGGAGGATGGCGACACCTCGGTGATGCTCATGGCGTTGAAAGACGGCGTCGATCGCGTACATCTCGAGGCAATCGATGGCGTAATGGAGACATATCGACCGAATGAAGACGACCGGGCGTTTATTCTAGAGCATGACATCATTCATACTGACCTGTTTGGCAATTGTTTGGACCTCTTGCCCGAATGGCATGATGCGGGCAAGACGGTGGTAATGGACTTCTCGGTGTTCAGCCAGGATCCCGAATATGCCTGCGAGAATCATTTCCCCTACGTTGACTACGCATTTATGTCGTTTGAAGAGGACACTCCGGAGCTGCGAGACTGGGTACGCCACGTGCAGGAATTGGGACCGCGCGTTGCGGTCGCCACGCTTGGCGAGAAGGGAAGCATTGCCTATAACGGTGAGCGCTTCTATGAGTGCGGGATCGTACCGGCGGAGAAGGTCGTTAACACCGTGGGCGCCGGCGACTCGTATATTGCCGGGTTTACCAAGGGCGTGATCGATGGCCTTGATATTCCGGCGTGTATGAAGGCGGGCGCCGAGCTGTCGTCCCGAGTGATTGGTTCGTTTGAGCCGTACTAGGGTCAAATGCCTGGAAAGGAGTACGAAGTGGTTATCGACATGTTGGTTCAGCCCATGCTCTACGGCGAGATCTGTACGCCGGGTGATGAGCCTGATGGATTCGGTTTTTGGTCACGAGAATTTGGTATGGGGCATATGGGTCCCATGGATTGGGACGAGCTTCAAGTTGAGATGGATGTCTGCGATGTGCAGAAGAGCTTGCTCATGCCGCTCGATGTAACCACGGCATGCGGAGGGCATTTTGGCACCAATGACCAGATTGCCATGCTGGTTGCCGCGCATCCCGATCGTCTGTGGGGATTTGCGAGCGTAGATCCGCGGGTGAGCAGTGCCGCAGGCGAATTGGAGCGCGCCTTTACCGAGCTGGGGGCAAAGGGGCTTTGCCTGCATCCGGCAAAGCAAGGTTTTGACCCCGATGATGCTGTGGCTGAGCCGCTTTACGAGCTGTGCGGGCGCTATAACAAGCCGGTGGTTTTCCATGCCGGTATGTCTTGGGAGCCGGGCGCAGAGCTCTCGCGCAGTAACCCGCTTGCATTTGAGCACACAATCGCAACGCATCCAAATGTGCGTTTTAGTTTGACCCACTTTGGCTGGCCCTGGGTACGCGAGACCGTGGCGATGCTGCTCAAGTATCCCAACTGCTACACGGACACCTCTATCACTTACATCGATTCGCCCGAGGAGATGATGCAGCGTCTTTTCACGGTCGATATGGGGCCGCTGTGGTATGAGCGCGCGCTATCGCATCAAGTGATGTTCGCCAGCAATACGCCGCGTTTCCGTGCGTTCAAACTCAAGCGGGCGCTCGATACCGTGTCCATGCGCGATGATGCGCGAGAAAGGCTCTACTGGGGTAATGCCCTGCGTTTTCTTGAAGGGGATGAGTGAACATGGTGACGCTCGAGACATTGAGCTATCTATCGACTGCTCCGGACCAGTTCATCGATATTACCGAGGACGTGCACGCTGCCATCGAACGCAGCTCGGTGACGAATGGCTTGGCAGCAATTATTTTGTCGCATACGACCTGTGGAATCGTGGTAAACGAGGGACTGCCCTGCGTGGAGACGGATCTTATGGAGACGCTTGATCGCATCGCCCCGCTCGATGCCCCCTATGCGCATGCACACTTCCTGCCGAGCTATGGAGCCACCGGCAACAACTCCTGTGGGCATATCAAGAGCATGATTTGTGGAAACAGTTGCTTCTTTCCCGTCCAAGATGGCCACATCGTGTGTGGAGGTGCCCAGAACATCTATCTTGCGGAGTTTGACGGTCCGCAGAAGCGAAAAGTGTACGTCGAAGTGCTGGGGGAGTAACGTTCCTGCAATAACCCTATGAAGGAGCATGTTATGTCGTTTCTAACCTCGATGTTCAAGACCGAAAAGCCGGTTATCGGAATGCTGCACCTGCGTCCTCTGCCGGGCGATCCACTGTATTACCCAGGCGGAAGCGTGTCGCAGGTCGTGGAAGCCGCCAAGCGCGATCTCGAGGCGTTGCAGCAGGGCGGTGTCGATGGCATTTTGATTACCAATGAGCTCTCGATGCCCTACGAGCAGCACGTTTCTCCCTCAACCCTTGCATCGATGGGCTATATAATCGGGGCTCTATCCTATGATCTGTCGACTCCTTGGGGAGCTGAGGCTATTTACGATGGTGATGCCACAATCGAGCTGTGCGCTGCCGTAGATGCGCAGTTCACGCGCTGCAATTTTTGCGGTGCCTGGGCCGGTGATCTCGGGCTGATAAACCGAGATTTCGCTCACACCATGCGTCGCAAGGCGGCATTGCGCTTGGACGACCTCAAGCTTTTTCACTTCATTACGAGCGAGGGGGAGGTTTATCTCAACGACCGCACGACTTCGGACATTGCCGATTCACTTCTCTTTAATTGCCTACCGGATGCGATGGTCATCGGCGGCTCGGCTGCCGGTCGTGGCGCTTCGGGCGAGCTTGCCGATGAGGTCCGCGAGCGTGTTGGCCGAGTACCTGTGGTATGTGGCACCGGTTGTCGCGAAAATACCGTGACTGACGTATTTGCTCACTACGATGGCGCGTTTGTCGGCACGTGCTTAAAGCGCGATGGAAAGCTGGATGCCCCGGTTGATGTTGAGCGGGTGGTTCGTTTTATGGCTGCCGCTCGTACGGCGCGAGGGGAGTAGGCGCTCATGGCGTTCTATCTGGGTATTGATATTGGGACAAGCGCCTCTAAAGGCGTTTTAATCGATGATCGATGCAACATCGTTTGCCAAGCCTCTTGTGGACACGAGACGGACAACCCGCGTGACGGATGGTACCAGCATGATGCGGAGGCAGTTTGGTGGGGTGATTTTTGTCGCTTGTCGCGCGAGCTGGTGGTGCGATCGGGGGTTAACGCGGCGCAGATCGGATGCGTGGGCCTTTCCGCATTGGGTTGCGACTGCGTGCCGGTCGATACCGAGTGCAACGCGCTGGCGCCCGCGATTTTGTATGGAGTCGATGCACGTTCGAAGCCGCAGATTGACGAGATTCTTTCTGAATATGGGTCAGACCGCGCACGCGAGCTTTTCGGGCACGATCCCTGTTCGTCAGATATTGCTCCCAAGATCTTGTGGTTTAAGGAGAATATGCCCGAAATGCATGAGCGTGCCGCGAAGTTCCTGACGGCGTCATCGTTTCTGTGCGCGAAGTTGACGGGGCGTTTTACGGTGGACCGTTATTTGGCGGAGGATTTTCTTCCCCTATACGACCGCTACACTTGGAAGGTTGATGCTCGGGAATGTGCTCGTTTCTGCCGGCCTGACCAGATGGCGGAGGTAATGTCGGCTACCGATATTGCCGGGGTGATTACGCAGCGCGCGGCTGAGGCGACGGGGCTCGCGGCAGGGACACCTGTCTTAGTGGGAACGGGCGACTCTGGTGCCGAGGCCATTTCGACGGGTGTATTCCGTCCTGGCGATATGATGGTTCAGTTGGGAAGCACGGCGTATTTCATCTACCTAGCTGATCATATGGTCGATGATGCCCGCCTGTGGCCAGGGACGTTTATCATTCCCGGAACTTACGGGATCTGCGCGGGGACCAATACGGCGGGTGCACTCACATCGTGGTTGCGCCAAGAGCTGTATCGCGACGCCGTAGAGGCCGAGGGCCACGGTGGCCCCGATGCATATTCGGTTATGGCGCATGATGCCGCCGATGTGGCGCCGGGTGCCGATGGGCTCCTGTGTCTGCCGTACTTTGCGGGGGAGCGTACTCCGCTCAACGATCCCGAGGCGCGTGGCGTCTTCTTTGGCCTGACCGGAAGGCATACGCGAGCCCATATGGTTCGTGCCGCCTTGGAAGGCGTCGCGTATACCGTTGCATCCCATGTCGACATTATCGAGCGAGAGCATGGACTGCCAATTGGGCGCATTATGCTTGTCGGAGGTGGAACCAAGAATCCAGTTTGGATGCAAGCTATCGCCGACGTATGCGGGCGCGAGGTCTCGGTTGCCAAGGTTACGGTGGGTGCCTGCTTCGGTGATGCCATCATGGCAGCTCTCGCAGGTGGTGCCTATGCATCATGGGATGAACTCGCCCGAGTCCTTGGCGTTGCGCAAACAATCGAGCCCGATATGGCTGCCCACGAGTTATATGCGTCGCGCCGTCATATCTTTGACGAATTGTATGCACGCAACCGTGATCTCATGCACGAATTGATGTAACGCTGCCGAATTGTACTGCCTTCCAAAATAGGGACTGCGTTGTGCGATTCGCATGCCCCTTGGCATTTTTGCCCACAGGGGTTAGCGAAGGCCAAAAATAGAGTGCGCATTTGCTAAAACTGCCGATTCGATGCGCTTTGCGTCACAATTTTTGAGCGAGGCGATGCGCATCGAGGTCCTTGTGAGCGATTTGATGAGCGACTGCGCGCTTGTTTCTGTGTTTGCTTCGGCTGGGGCGTCGGTTTCAAGCAGTAGACGATTGAGCGGAATCTGTCGTGCGTATTCGCGTCCTCGTTTAGACGCGAGCATGCGTTCGTTGACGGAAAAATAACAGCTCGCATTACGCGCGCGGGCGAGTTCGTCCGAAGTACCGCTAAACCAGTGGAAGATGATAGCGGGGGAGTCGGGGTTTGGGATGAGTAAACCATGCGATTCGAGGACGTCCAGTACGGCTCCTGCCGAACGAACGGCGTGAATTGATATCACGCGCCCGGCAAGAGGACACTGCACGAGCGCATCGCAGAGCCGGTCAAGTGCCTGCATTTGAAGCGGTTCGCTTCCGGCGAAGCGCGCGGAAAAGTCGAGCCCCACCTCGCCGACGTAGCGCTCTTGGGCAGCAACTTCGCAAAGCAGATTGATTTCGGCAGGACCGCAGCGGCCGTCGGCGAGCCACCAGGGATGGAGCCCGACGCCCGCGATAATGTTTGGGTAGCGGCTGGCCCGCTTTTTTGCTGCCGCGAAGTCGCGCGGGTCGACCCCGCAATCAAAGACCCCCAGCCCTATAGCCGCAGTTTCGTCGGCAACAGCATTCGGGTAAGCCATCAAATCAAGATGGCAGTGTGCATCAATTAACCGGGGCTCCATCTCGGCACGCTCCGCTAGTCCAGGCGCTGGCCATCGGCGCGCACGCGCTCGGTGCCGCGCCCACTGATCTGGCGGATAACCTCGCCGGCAATCATCTGACCCATGATGGGCGGCATAAAGCTGGCGGTTCCCAGCTCGGTACGCTCGTGGATATTGGAAGGGTCGCGGGGCTGAGTCTTAACCGATTCCTCGCAGCTAAACAATACATGTAGGCTCTTGATTCCGCGCTTCTTACATTCTTTGCGCATAATGCGGCTCATGGGGTCACGTACCGTATCGAAGATGTCGGCAAAGCGGAGGCACTCGGGATGGAGCTTGTTGGCCCCGCCCATGGAGCTAACCAAACGAATGTCATGGTCCTGAGCATATTTGGCAATGGTGAGCTTGGCCGAGATGGTGTCGATGGCGTCGACGACGTAGTCGAGCTTACCGCCCGTCTGCTCAAAAACGCTCGCAAAGAACTCGTCGATGTTGTCGCTCAACAGGTATTCGGTGCGCTTGATAACGGTGGCGGCGGGATTAATATCGCGAATCATGGCTTCCATCACGTCTACCTTGCGCTTGCCGACGGTGCTGTGGAAGGCGATGGCCTGGCGATTGATATTGCTGGGCGCGATGATGTCCTTGTCCAGAATGACGAAATGACCGATGCCGCCGCGGGCGAGTGCCTCGCAGCAATTGGAGCCCACACCTCCGCAGCCGAGCACCAGCACCGTAGCATCGGCGAGCTTATCGAGTGCCTCGCGGCCCATGATGATCTCGAGCTTGGTGTCGCGTGTCTCGATGGCGGCTGCGGCAACGGTTTCGGTCATAAATATCCTCCGATGGGGAAGCGAATCGTGTTTTAGCTATCGCCATTATAGGTATTATCACGATTCCATTTGAACCCTTGGGGTTTGTTGAAATGGGATTGGGATTCGCATAAGATTAAAGCAGATGGCGCCCGTTGCCGCGGGTTAGCCAACTCCGAAACACGTTTATGGCGTGAGAAGTGGCCGTCTTCGCATTACGCGGGGGCGGCTATTTCATTCGACCTCCAATGTGGATGCCGAGCTCCACAGCCGCGATTACAAGCAATAACAACGTCAGGACATCGTCGATACTCATAGTCCATCTCCTTCTCGGATAGAGGGAGCTGGCCCATCTGCTTCAACTTCCATTGTAGCTAAATACGAACAAATGTTCTATAGATGCGGATGTATTAGATAATTAGACAAACATCTAAATATCGAGTATAGTGTGCGCGTCGAACGAAATGATGAGAGGAGGTCCTATGCCGGGAGAGGGTTTTAAAGCGCTGGCCGATCCTACGCGGCGGCGTATTTTGGAACTACTACGCGAGGGCGACCGCACGGCTGGGGAGCTTGCCGAGCATTTTGACATCAGCAAGCCGTCGTTGAGCCATCATTTGGCGACGCTCAAAAACGCCGGGTTGGTGACCGATGAACGTCATGGCCAAAACATCGTTTACAGCTTAAACACCACCGTCATGCAGGACTTGATCGGTTGGTTTATGGGCTTTACAAACACTGAAGGTGATAAGGATGAATAACGAAAACAAGGGCATTCACGCCACGGGGGTATCGCCACGCGTGTGGATCGCGCTGGTCGCTCTGTGCGTCGCCAATATCGTAGCGCACCTTATGGTGATGCCGAGCTTGCCTGCGCAGATTCCCACGCACTGGGGCGCGAACGGCGTTGACGGTTGGGGTCCTAGCTGGATGGCCTCCGCGCACGGCGTGCTGCCCCTGGTGCTTCTCGCAATGTTCTACGTGGTGCCGCGCATCGATCCCAAAGGTGAGGCATATCGAACCTCGGGTAAGTTCTATCAGGGCTTCGTAATCGCCTTCACCCTGTTCATTTGTGGTATAAGCTGGCTGGGAGAGCTTACGGTCTGGGGCGTGGTGCCGGCGGTCGGTTCGGTCAACGTGCTGATTTCCGGTGCTGTCGGTTTGCTGTTCATTGGCGTAGGCAACTACTTGCCGCGTGTGAAGCAGAACTATACGCTCGGTATCAAGACGCCCTGGGCGCTTGCCGATCCCGAGAACTGGCGCCGTACGCAGCGTTTTGGCGGTGCCTGCTTTATGGTGCTGGGTGTTGGTCTGATTGTGATGGGCGTTGCGGGTAGCGTGCTTTCAAGTGAAGTTGTCGCCGCGGTGATTGCGGTTCTGGCGTTTGGTTCTGTCGGAGTTGTCTACGTCTACTCGTATCTGCTGTGGCGCAAATCGCAGCGAGCTGCTCGTTAAGGTTGCGGAAAACTAGCGTACGCAGTTCATAGTATGTTCCGGGGGACTTTTCCCAGGTAGTATTAGGGGGTATGGGTAACCGTGCCCCTTTTTCGTTACGTTTTAGAGCTGGTTTTCTCATCTCGTTTCCACTAAAGCGAAACAAGAATAGGGAAACAGCAGGTAGAAAGGATAAAACAGGCAAATGGCAGAGTTTATCTACCAGATGTATCAGGCTCGCAAGGCTCATGGCGACAAGGTGATCCTTGACGACGTGACCCTGAGCTTCTATCCCGGTGCCAAGATCGGCGTCGTGGGCCCTAACGGTATGGGCAAGTCGACCCTGCTCAAAATCATGGCCGGCATCGAGGAAGTCTCCAACGGCGATGCCAGACTTACCCCCGGCTACACCGTGGGTATCCTGCAGCAGGAGCCGCCGCTCGACGACGACAGGACCGTCATCGAGAACGTGCGCATGGCATTTGGCGACATGATCGCCAAGGTCGATCGCTTCAATAAGATCGGCGAGGAGATGTGCGACCCGGACTGCGACATGGATGCCCTCATGGCCGAAATGGGCAAGCTCCAGGACGAAATCGATGCCGCCGATGGCTGGGATATCGATTCCAAGCTCGGCCAGGCTATGGATGCCCTGCAGCTGCCCGATTCTGACATGCCGGTCAATGTGCTTTCCGGCGGCGAGCGCCGTCGCGTGGCCCTGTGCAAGCTGCTGCTCGAGGCTCCCGACCTGCTGCTGCTCGATGAGCCCACCAACCACCTGGACGCCGAGTCGATCCTGTGGCTCGAGCACTTCCTGCACAACTACCAGGGTGCCGTGCTTGCCGTCACGCACGACCGCTACTTCCTGGACAACGTTGCCGAGTGGATCTGCGAGGTCGACCGTGGTCACCTCTATCCCTACAAGGGCAACTACTCCACGTATCTGGAGACCAAAGCCGCCCGTATCGAGGCTCAGGGCAACCGTGACGCCAAGCTCGCTAAGCGCATGGAGGCCGAGCTCGAGTGGGTGCGCAGCTCGCCCAAGGCCCGCCAGGCCAAGAACAAGGCCCGTCTGGCTCGCTATGAGGAGATGGAGGCCGAGGCCCGCGCAAGCCAGAAGCTCGACTGGACCGACATCCGCATCCCTGTGGGCCCGCGTTTGGGCAACAAGGTGCTCGAGGCCCATCACCTGCACAAGGAGTTCGACGGTCGCGTGCTCATCGACGACCTATCGTTCACCCTGCCGCGCAACGGCATCGTGGGCGTCATCGGCCCCAACGGTGTGGGCAAGACCACGCTGTTCAAGACGATTGTGGGCCTGGAGCCGCTGACTTCGGGCGAGCTCGAGGTGGGCGAGACCGTCAAGATCTCCTATGTCGATCAGAACCGCTCCGGCATCGACCCCGACAAGAACCTGTGGGAGGTCGTCTCGGATGGCCTGGACCACATGATGGTCGGCGAGACCGAGGTCCCCAGCCGCGCGTACGTGGCGAGCTTTGGCTTTAAGGGCCAGGACCAGCAGAAGCGCGCTGGCGTACTTTCCGGTGGCGAGCGCAACCGTCTGAACTTGGCGCTTACGCTCAAGCAGGGCGGCAACCTGCTGCTCCTCGACGAGCCCACGAACGACCTCGACGTCGAGACGCTGTCCTCGCTCGAAGCGGCGCTGCTCGAGTTCCCGGGCTGCTCGGTGGTCATTAGCCACGACCGTATGTTCCTGGACCGCGTCGCCACGCACATTCTGGCGTGGGAGGGCACCGACGAGAATCCGGGCAACTGGTATTGGTTCGAGGGCAACTTCGAGGCCTATCAGGCCAACCGCATCGAGCGCCTGGGCGAGGACGCAGCCCAGCCGCATCGTATTCACCGCAAGCTGACGCGCGATTAGTCGAGCTCAGGTGACCTAACGAGAAAGGGACGATAACCTTGAGGGTTATCGTCCCTTTTTTACTTGGTAGAAGGCTCGACTTTATCGATAGTCCAGGCGGCGCCGAGGCCGCCGGTGGTGTTGCGGCGGATGCGCACGGTGACTTCGTGGCGCTCGCCGGCCTGCGTGTAGCGCAGGGGGAAGCTTGCGCGGTTTCGCGCGGCCTCGATGGTACCGCGCTCGCGGGCGATCCAGTAGTACTCGCCGACGATGCCGAGCGTGTCGGCGCCATAGGGGAGATAGGTCGACAGCTGGTGCAGCAACGGACCGGGGCAGAAGACCTCGGTTGTGAAATCGACGGGGAAGTCCTCGGGGATGGCGGGCGCTGCAAGTGCGGGGGTTGGGACCGCCGCGGGTGCCGAAGCCGGTGCCGGTGCGGGAATTTGGCCGCAAGCAGCGGCGGGCACGGACTCGATGACGTGTGCGGGCTTTGGCGTCGCTTCCGGCTTGATCGTAGAATCTGCGGGCTCCACGGTGACGGGTGCGTCTGCGGCTGCGGTTTCAACCTCAACCTGCGTCGCGTTCCCGTTCTCGACGCTCGACTTTGCCTCGATGGGCGTGGAGGCCATGGTGGTGATGCCGGCGTTTGCGTTCTCGGGGTCATAGACGACCGTGAGCGAGATGGCGGGCTGCGGCGTCTCGGGCTCTGGCGTCGACTCGGTAGCGTCTTGATCGTCGGGCTCGTCGGACTGATCGTCCTCGGGCTCGTCGCCAAAGACATCGCTGTTTTGGAACGCAGGCGTCTCGGGTTGGTTGGCGGCTTCTTCGGTTGTCGACTTGGGAGCCTCGTCGAGCTCCGCAGTGGCTTCCTGCTCTGATATGACTTCGGGATCGGTCGTGGCGGCGATTTCGGTTTCGGCTTCTGCCGTTACCTCAATAGCGACTTCGATCCCTGTCTCGGGCTCGGGTTCCGGCGCGGCTTCAACCATGGCTTCGGGCTCGGGATGCTTAACGTGCTTGGGACGCACGGCCTTGAGGTCCTTCTCGCCTCGCTTTTTCTTTTTGTAGGACTGCTTGGCTCCCTTGGCAGCCTTGGGCTTGTCCTCGCCTTTGGCAAGGGCGGCATCCCATGCTTCGTTGGCGATGACGGTGGCATACAGACGGCCGCCCTTAAAGACGGTCAGCTTAATGCAGTCGTCGAGCTCCTCGAGCAGCTCGCGCGTGGACTCGAAGCCCAGGTCATAAGCGGCCATGTCACCAGCGGCGAGCGCCTCCTCGACCTGCGTCATAAACGTTTGCTTGCCGCACCCAATCGCGTCGCGCAGCAGGCGATACAGATAGATGTGGTTGCCCAGCGATAGTGCGGGCTTAACTATTGTCTTGCTCATGGCAAATCTCCTCTATACACACCAAAGCATCTTACCATCGCATGGGGCTTGCTACCTCGGCGCCCAAGGCAAACGGGCGCGACCGTTGCCGGTTCGCGCCCGTTATGCAGGTCGGTTATCTGTGAGAGGCAAACGTGCTTAGTTGCCCGATGCCGTGCCTTGGCTCGAGCTGTCAGATGGCGTGCCGGACGCGGATCCGCTCGAACTGTTCGAACTGTTCGAGCTATTGGTGTTGCTGTTGTCGGTGGAGCTTGTGCCCGATGTATTGCCGCTCGTCTGGTCGCCCGTGCTCGGTTGAGAGCCGTCGGTCGTTTGGCTTGAGTCAGTCGTGCCGGATTGCGTACCGCTGTTGTTCACAGAGGAATCGGCGTTCTGCGATTGATCGGGGGCGTTCGAGGACGAATCGGTGGATGCGGAGTTGCCCTGCGAGTCGTCCTGCTGGCTTTGCGATTGACCAGTGCTATCCGCGTCGTGCTCGGTCGTGCGCGACGAAAGGATTGGCTCGGGACGCTCGCCCAGACCTTCACCGGCGGTGGTGATAAGGATGGCGCCAGCGCAGGCGATGACCGCGACGATGGCGATGGCGATCGAGAAGACGATGACCTTCTTTTGCGTCTGGCTGCGCTCTGCCGCCGCCTTGGCACGCAGACTGTTGGGGGCGACGCGCGCCGTGGTCGCGCGCCCCGCAACCTGGCGCATCTCCTGCGTAGTCGCGGCGCCGCCCAGGTGCTCCTCGGCATTAAGGTCAACGGGCTCATAGGCGCCGGCAGGGTAGTCGACGGCGGCGTGCGTACCTTTGAGGGCTTCGGCGCTGGCAGAGATAAAGTGGCGGTAGACCTGCGAGGACACAACGGTGATGACCGAACTCACGGCGGCACCGATCACCGATCCGGCGATGCCGATCTTGGAAGCAAGTGCGACGCTCGTGGCGGCAGCTGCGGCGCCGGCGATGATTTGGGGAATGGAAATGTCGTCGAACAGGCCCTTTTTGGGCGCGATGGCCATGGTCTGTCCGATGGAATGGTTTTCGTGAACGCCGTTGTTGAGTGCGGCCGGTGTCATGACGCGCGTGCGCGGCGCGTCGGTGTACTTGGTTGTCATACGGGGCCCTCCCGGTGTAAATCTGCTTCGTTTCGTGTAGCCATCAGGGTACCCACCAGATGTGAATCGTACGTGACATTTAACAGATACCATCAACTCATCAATAGCTCACCAAATTGGTGGGATGCGGTTACACCCGGCGGTTGAACTACAATAGGGCTTGCTAATTGTTGTGAATGGCGTCTACGCACGGGAGCATTCTTATGAATCTTCACCTTTCTCAGTCTGATGGCTTTTTGCGTGTGGCGGCAGCCTCGCCGCGGATTCGCGTGGCCGATGTCGAGGGCAATGCCGAGGTTGCGCTGGCGGCTGTTCGCGAGGCGGTCGAGCGCGGTGTCCGTGCTCTGGTGCTGCCCGAGCTTAATCTGTGCGGCTATACCGCGGCTGATCTGTTCCATAACCGCACATTACTGCATACCTGCGAGACCGCACTGGCACATATTCTCGATGAAACCCGCGAGCTGCCGATTGTCTTTACCATCGGTCTTCCCGTTGCGGTGGCCGAGAATATCTACAACTGTGCCGCCGTGTGCTGCGCGGGCGAGCTTTTGGGCCTCACGGCCAAGAAGTATCTGCCCAACTATGGCGAGTTCTATGAGCGCCGTTGGTTTGCTCCGGCGCCCGCCGATCCCGTGTGGGTTGAGTTTGCCGGTCAGGGTCCGGTTCCGCTGGGTTCGGGGCTTGTCTACCGCTGCTGTGATGAGGGCGCCGAGGATATGGTGCTGGGCGTTGAGGTCTGCGAGGATCTGTGGGTGCCGGCGCCCCCTTCGACCGAGATGGCGCTTGCCGGTGCGACGGTGATCCTCAATCCGTCGGCCTCGGACGAGATTATCGGTAAGGCAGACTATCGCCGCAGCCTCATCTCCAATCAGAGTGCGCGCCTGTACTGTGCCTATGCCTATGCAGACGCGAGCGAGGGCGAGTCCACGACCGACATGGTCTTTGCAGGCGAGAACCTCGTCTACGAAAACGGTTCGAAGCTCGCCGCCACGAAGCTCCTCACCTGCGATATGGCGGTGGCCGACGTTGACCTCGACCGTCTGGTTGCCGAGCGCCGTCGTTCGACCACGTGGACGCGCGCGGATGATGCGCCGGAGGCCACGACCGTTGAGTTTTCGTTTGAGGGCGTGCTGGCCGAAGAACCTGTCCTGCGCGATGCGCTCGACATTGACCGTGTCTTCCCCCGCGCGCCCTTTGTGCCGGCCGACCATGGTGACCTGGCCGGGCGCTGCGAGACGATCCTCAATCTGCAGACTGCCGGCCTCAAGACTCGCCTTGCCCATACGGGTACCAAGGCTGCAGTCATCGGTCTTTCGGGCGGCCTGGATTCCACGCTGGCACTGCTTGTGACCGTGCGTGCCTTCGATGCACTGGGGCTGCCGCGCACGGGTATCACGGCGGTTTCCATGCCCGGCTTTGGCACGACACATCGCACCAAGTCCAATGCCGAGTCGCTCGCTCGCGACCTGGGCGTGAGCTTCCGCGAGGTTTCGATCCACACGGCCGTGGAGCAGCACTTCAAGGACATTGAGCACGATCCGGCCGTCCAAGACGTGACCTACGAGAACAGCCAGGCCCGCGAGCGTACGCAGATTCTGATGGATCTGGCCAACCAGGCTGGCGGTTTTGTTATCGGCACGGGCGACCTGTCAGAGCTGGCGCTCGGCTGGGCTACCTATAACGGCGACCACATGAGCATGTACGCCGTCAACGCGAGCGTGCCCAAGACGCTTGTGCGCCATCTGGTGCGTTATGCCGCTGATGTCTTTGGTGGGCGTATCGCCGAGGTCTTGCTCGATATCCTCGATACGCCGGTGTCCCCCGAGCTTCTGCCGCCCACGGGCGACGGTGAGATTGCGCAGAAGACCGAGGATTTGGTGGGCCCGTACGAGCTGCACGATTACTTCCTCTATTACCTGCTGCGTTTTGGCTTTGAGCCGGGCAAGATCTACCGTATGGCGCTCAAGAGCTTTGAGGGTGTCTATGACGCCAAGACCGTCCACACGTGGTTGCGTACGTTCTATCGTCGCTTCTTTGCCCAGCAGTTTAAGCGCAGCTGTCTGCCCGATGGTCCCAAGGTGGGCTCGGTGACGCTCAGCCCGCGCGGCGATTGGCGTATGCCGAGTGACGCCAGCTCGCGTCTGTGGCTTGCGCGGATCGACGCGCTCAATCCGATTGACTAAGGTTGGCTAAATTGAACCAATACGGGGGTTGCAAGCGTTACACTTTTGCAATCTGATAGCCCGTATCGCGCGGCGCTCTTGTCGGAGCGCCGTATTTTTTATATCGAAAGGTGGCACCATGCAGGCATCGCAGCGTCTCGACCGCTTTGGCGCGGAGGTCTTCGCCTCGCTCAACAACAAACTTCTTGCGCTGAAGGCTCAGGGCAAGACCATTTACAACATGAGCGTGGGCACGCCCGACTTTAAGCCGTACGACCACGTGGTCGACGCGCTCACGCAGGCCGCCCAAAATCCCGAGATGTGGAAGTATTCCCTGCGCGACCTGCCCGAGCTTAAGCAGGCCGTGTGCGATTACTATGAGCGTCGCTTTGGCGTTTCGGGCATTACGCCGTCCATGGTGCAGTCGTGCAACGGCACGCAGGAGGGCGTGGGTCATTTGGGCCTGGCCCTGCTCGATCCGGGTGACACCATTCTGGTTCCCGATCCGTGCTATCCGGTCTTTGAGGCGGGCGCGAAGATCGCCGATGCCAAGCTCGAGTACTATCCGCTGGTGGCGGAGCACAATTACCTGCCCTATGTGGCGGGCATCGATCCCGAGGTGGCCGATCGTGCCAAGTACATGATCGTGTCGTTGCCCGCCAACCCGGTGGGCTCGGTGGGCACGCCCGAGGTCTACGAGGAGATTATCGCCTTCGCCCGCGAGCACGACCTGCTGATCGTCCATGACAACGCGTACTCCGACATCGTGTTTGACGGCGAGCCCGGCGGCAGCTTCTTGCAGTATCCCGGCGCGCTCGAGGTGGGCGTGGAATTCTTCTCGCTTTCCAAGTCGTTTAACGTCACCGGTGCGCGCATCGGCTTTTTGGTCGGCCGTGAGGATGTGGTCTCTGCCTTTGCCAAGCTGCGCAGCCAGATCGACTTTGGCATGTTCTTCCCGATTCAGAAGGCCGCCATCGCCTGCCTCAATGGTCCGCGCGATGAGGTCGAGGCGCAACGTCTGAAGTACCAGGAGCGCCGCGATGCCCTGTGCGACGGTCTTGAGGACCTGGGCTGGGAGCGTCCCAACGCGCATGGCTCTATGTTTGTGTGGGCCAAGCTTCCCGGTGGCCGCACCGATTCCATGGCGTTTTGCGAGGAGCTTATGGAGAAGGCCGGCGTTGTGGTGACGCCGGGCGCGAGCTTTGGCCCTTCGGGCGAGGGGCACGTGCGCATGGCGCTGGTCCTGCCGCCCGATCAGATCGCTTTGGCTGTCGAGGCCATCCGCGAGGCGGGCCTGTATTAGAAGACTATCTGGGCTCGTCAATAGCTCGAAACCGATTTCGTGCAGTTATTTTACGAATCCTGCAAACAATTTCGGTAAACGGTCGATTTTTGGCTGCGTATAGGAGCATAATCAAAGTCCCGATTGGATGCATTGGGATTACGTCAAGCCGCTCGGGTCGTTCCCGGGCGGCTTGTTTGTGGAGAGAGATGGGAGTTTCTAATGGTTAACGAGAAGAAGGTCGCTATTGTCGGCTGCGGTTTCGTCGGTTCGTCTTCGGCGTTCGCGCTGATGCAGAGTGGTCTGTTCTCCGAGATGGTTCTCATCGACGTGGACAAGAACCGCGCCGAGGGCGAGGCCCTGGATATTGCGCACGGCATGACGTTTGCCGAGCCGATGAAGATCTACGCCGGCGATTATTCTGATGTCGCCGACGCCGCCATGATCGTCGTCACCGCTGGCGCTGCTCAGAAGCCCGGTGAGACCCGCCTGGACCTGGTCAACAAGAACGTCAGCATCTTTAAGTCCATTATTCCCGAGATTAAGAAGTCTGGCTTCGACGGCATTCTGCTCATCGTCTCCAACCCGGTCGACGTTCTGACCTACGCCGCCATCAAGATGTCCGGCCTGCCCGAGGGCCATGTCATCGGCTCCGGCACCGTGCTCGACACCGGCCGTCTACAGCAAATGCTCGGCGCCCACGTCGAGGTTGACCCGCGCGACGTTCAGGCCTACGTCATGGGCGAGCACGGCGACTCCGAGTTTGTCGCCTGGTCCAGCGCTCAGGTTGCCGGCGTGCCGCTGAACACCTTCTGCGAGCTTCACGGCCACCTGGAGCATGAGGCTGCCGAGAAGCGCATTGCCGAGGACGTCAAGAACTCCGCCTACACCATCATCGAGAAGAAGCACGCCACCTACTACGGTGTCGCTATGGCGGTAAAGCGCATCTGCACTGCCGTCATGCGTGACGAGCAGACCGTTCTGCCCGTCTCTTCGCTCATGGTGGGCGAGTACGGCCTGTCCGATCTGGCCATCTCCATGCCGACGGTCGTTGGTCGCGACGGTGTCGTCTGCCGCGTTCCCGTGCCGCTGAACGATGACGAGCAGCATGAGCTCACCGTCTCCGCAAAGGCCCTCAAGGACATTATCGACAGTGTCGACTTTTCCTGCTAAATTCGGCTCGTTTAAGCAACAGGTCTACAACGAAGGCGTCCGGGCCCATGTGACCCGGGCGCTTTTTTATGCAAAGGGGACAGGCTTGTTTGCACCAATCTTCGATGCGCCTGGGGCGGACTCGACCGCTATACTGGTTCGTGCCAAAAGCGATCTAGAACGGAATGCCGTATATGAAAATCAATCACGCGATTCTGCATATCCTGGACTTTGACTCTGCCGTCAACGTCATGAGCCAGCGCGAGCTGGATATCGAAAGCCGTACCGTGCGCAGCTTTGTGACCACGCATCTGCGCCGCGCACGTACCTCGGCCGACAATAAGCGCGCCACGTTTGCGGAGAACTCTGCGTTTGGCGGCGAGCTCAAGGGCTATTTCTTTGGTGAGCGTGAGTTCGTGGACTTGTCTCAGCAGATTGCGGAGTTTATTTCCTCCGAGCTCACCAAGGCCGAGAAAGCCGAGTCCACTGACGTGCTCGTGGCCGATTTTGACGACGATGAGGATACCCGCTGGTTTGCCGTGATGCTGCTGGGCTCCAAGCAGGCATTCATGCACGAGGTGGGTCGCGAAGAGGGCGAGGTTCGTAACGACATCGCGCGCCACTACGCCATTTTGCCAAACCCCTCGCAAAAGGTGCCGAGCTATGCCATCGTGCGTGCAAGCACCATGGAGATCGGCTACGTGGACAAGAAGCGCAAGATTGCCGGCGAGGATCGCATGCTTATCCCTGATGGTCTGCTGCAATGCGACACGGGCGTATCGGGCAAGGAAGTCATCGACACGGTGACGCGTGTGGTCGAGGAAGTCGCCGAAGAGCACGGCGCCAACACGGCCGTAGCGCTCGCCAAGGTCAAAGCCGCCGTTGCCGAGAAGGTTGAAGACGACGAGGAGCTGCCGCCTTGGGATATCGTCGATGAGGTCTTTGAGGACGAGCCGGTCATCAAGGAGAGCGTGCGTGCGGCGCTGACCGAGGAGAAGGTGCCCGAGCGCGTGCCCGTGGAGCGCAAGCAAGTCGAGCGCGCGGCCGTACGCAATCACAAGATTCGTACCGACACGGGCATCGAGATCAGCTTCCCGGTCGAGATGGGTTCGAACTCCGAGTACATCGAGTTTGTCAACGAGCCCAACGGCCTCATCTCCATCGAGCTCAAAAACATCGGCAGCATCGAGAACCGATAAGGCTTTTTGCTTTTGAATAAAAGTCTGTATTATATTTTGAAGTATACTTTGAAATATAATCCAGATTATTTTTTGGAGGTCAAAATGTCCCCACTTGTTCTGGAAAAACCGGTGTTTACAAAAGACCAGGTTGTTTCTGCTACCGAAGCAAGCAAGTCCTTATCCACCATTCGTAAACGCGCAAAACGCGCGCCTCAGTTCATTGCTGATCATAATGATATCGATACCGTGATTATCGACTATGCTGCCTATGAGGAAATGTACGGCGCGCTGCAGTATCTGCGTGAACTTGAGATAAACCGCATCGCTGCGGATCGAGTCAAGCATGGTCCGCATGAGTTTGTTCCGTTTGAGGACGCCTTAACTGCCGAGGAGCTCGCGGAGCTTGAGTCGATGGATCCGGACGCGATTCCCGACGAGGATCTTTTCGAATGAGCGGGCATTTTGTTGTCGGCTTTTTGAATCGAGACGTCGAGAAGGAATATCAAAAACTAGATGGATCCCAGCGCAGGCTCGTCCGTATTGCCGTCGCAAAATTAAAGACGCGTGCTGATGAAATCGGAACGCCGCTTCACGGCGAGCTCGTCGGCTGCAAAAAGATTAAATGGCGGAATGCGGGACTCAAAATGGTTTTCCGAATCCGAGAGGACGGAATGGTTGAGATTGCCGAGATCGTGGCAATAGGGCGGCGCGATCGTTCCGAGGTCTATAAGACGGCCGTAGGGCGCCTGTCAAAGCAACCCGCCATGGTTGAATACGACGGAACCCTGAGATGATGAAGGCCGAAGCCTCGGACGAGGGCTTCGGCCTTTGTTGTTTTCGGCTTGGTTG
Source organism: Collinsella sp. SGI.095 (assembly GCF_050314535.1). Classification (NCBI taxonomy): domain Bacteria; kingdom Bacillati; phylum Actinomycetota; class Coriobacteriia; order Coriobacteriales; family Coriobacteriaceae; genus Collinsella; species Collinsella sp. SGI.095. The sequence continues at coordinate 31,285 of NZ_JBNPNG010000005.1, read as the reverse complement.
CTGACATTACCCCGCAGGTTGAGCACACGTCAGCGAAAACGCCCCTAGGCGAGCAAGGTGACGTGAAAGAGGAGGGCATTGACCTTCTGGTCATGCCCGACGATTGAACGTCAGATTGCCGCTTAGGGGCGTTTGCAGCGTCGACCGGTCCGTCGTTCGTTAGAACGACGGAACCAAAGGTGCAGCGTCGAGCCGTTACGCGGTTTGGTAAAACCGCGTAACCCTACAGCTGGCGCAGACCTTCCTCGAGACCGGTCTTGCTGTCGGTCTTCTCGTCGCGCATCTTGATAACGCGGGCAGGGACACCGGCCACGACGGCGCCGGCGGGGACGTCCTCGACGCACACGGCGCCGGCGGCAACGACAGCACCCTTGCCCACGCGCACGCCTTCCAGGACCACAGCATTGGCGCCGATCATAACGTCGTCTTCGATGACGACGGGGGTGGCGCTGGCGGGCTCCACGACGCCTGCCAGCACGGTGCCGGCGCCGATGTGGCAGTTCTTGCCCACGGTGGCGCGACCGCCCAGCACGGCGCCCATATCGATCATGGAGCCTTCGCCAATGACGGAGCCGATGTTGATGATGGCGCCCATCATGATGACGGCACGGTCGCCGATCTCGACGCGGTCGCGGATGATTGCGCCCGGCTCGATGCGGGCGTTGATGCCCTTGAGGTCGAGCATGGGCACGGCGGAGTTGCGGCAGTCGTTCTCCACATCGTAGTAATCGATGGAATCGACGTTGGCGTCGAGGATTGCCTTGAGCTCATCCCAGTCGCCAAAGACGGTCTTGCCACGGCGGCCGCCATAGACATGCGCATTGCCCCACTGGACCTTCATGCCCGGCTTTTCGCGCACGTACAGCTTGACGGGCGTCTTCTTGGGCGCGGTGGCGATATAGTTGATAATCTCCTGTGCATCCATTTCGGCTGCGTTGCTCATTTGCGGTCTCTCCTTTGGGTGAATCCGGTTGATACCTGGTTAGGCAAACATGACCTGGTCGAACGTATAGAAGCCGTGCTCGCGGGTGACGAGCTTCTGCGCGGCTGCCAAGGCGCCGTTGACAAAGATCTGACGACTCGTGGCGCGATGCGCGAGCGTGACCTCCTCGTCCTGGCCAAAGAAACTCACTTCGTGCACGCCGGCGACAGTGCCACCGCGCAGCGAGTGCACGCCGATCTCCTTGGGGTCGCGCGCTCCGCACATGCCCTCGCGGCCATAGACGGGGTGGTAGCCTGCCTCGGGCTCGGCTTCGACGACGGCGTCGAGCAGCAACTTGGCAGTGCCGCTGGGGGCGTCGACCTTTTGGTTGTGGTGCGTCTCGACGATTTCGCAGTCAAAGCCGGGCAGCTCTCGCGTGGCCTGTGCCACCAGATGACGCAGGGCTGCGATACCGATGGAGTAATTGCCGGAGTGCATGACGCGGGCGCTCTGACCCAGCTCGCGCAGGCGATCCATCTGCTCGGGCGTATAGCCTGTGGTGCCCGAGACCAACGCCGCACCCGTGCGCTCGACATAGGCGACGACGGCGTCGAAGGTCGCAACGTTCGAGAAGTCGATGATGACGTCGGCTGCCGGAGCGTTCTCGAGCTCGGACAAGTCGAAGCCGATCTGGGCGACGATGTCAAAAACGGGCTCTCCGGCAGCGTCGACAATACCCTCGGCGGTAGTGCGGATGAGCGAGCCCATGCGGCCCGTTCCCATAATGACGGTCTTAATCAAGCAGACCAGCTCCCTTCAGAGCATCGGTAAGTGCGGAGCGCGTGTCGTCTGCCATGGGGCACAGCGGCATGCGGTAGTTTGCCTCGATCATACCCATCTGGGCGAGCGCTTCCTTGACGGGGATGGGGTTGACCTCGCTAAAGAGGGCATTGATGAGCGGCTGGCCGGCAATCTGGATATCGCGGGCACGTGCCACGTCGCCGTCCAGATAGGCGCGGCACATGTCATGTACGAGCTGCGGCTGCACGTCGGCCCACACGCTGATGGTGCCCGAAGCACCCAAGCTCATGAGCGGCACGGTGAGCGCGTCCTCGCCCGAGTACATGCGGAAGTCGTCGGACAGCAGGTGGGCGATCTTGGCAGCGTAGGCGACGTTGCCCGAGGCTTCCTTAATACCCATGATGTTGGGGTGCGCGGCCAAGCGCTCCACGTTGCGCTCGCTGATGCCGCAGCCACAGCGGCCGGGGATGTTGTACAGGATGCAGGGGATGTCTACGGCATCGGCGACGGTCTTAAAGTGCTGGTAGATACCCTCTTCGTTGGATTTGTTGTAGTAGGGGGTAATGAGCAGCAGGCCGTCGGCCCCCAAGCCCTGGTAAGTGAGCGACTTGGTGAGCATGGTCTGCGTGGAGTTGGAGCCCGAGCCGGCGATGACGGGGACGCGTCCTGCAACTTGCTTGACCACCGCGGCGACAACGGAGTTGTCCTCGTCGTCGGTCATCGTGGCGCTCTCGCCGGTGGTGCCCAGGGCGAGGATGGCGTCGGTGCCATTTTGCAGGTGGAAATCGATAAGGCGCTCGAGCGCATCAAAGTCGACACTGCCGTCCTTTTTAAACGGCGTAACCAGGGCGACGATTGAGCCCTCGAGATTGCGGATGTCCATGTTCTTCTCCTTCGCTTCGGCGATCTGGATGCGCTTGTTCCATTGGGCGGCGACTGCCAGGCGCTCGTCTTGGGCGCGGCGGCGGGCACTTTCGGCGCGCGATTTGGCCAACAGTTCTCGGCCGCACGGCAGCACGTCGAGCGTGGCAAAGTAATCGCCCGGGCGCTCGGCGCGGCGGATGAGGTCGGCCGCGCCATCGGGGCGCAGCAGGACCTCGGCGGAGCGCAGCCGTCCGTTGTAGTTGTAGCCCATGGAGTAGCCATGCGCACCGGTATCGTGGATTACAAGCAGGTCGCCCATGTCGATATGCGGTAGCTCGCGATCGATGGCGAACTTGTCGTTGTTCTCGCACAGATTGCCCGTGATGTCATAGGTGTTCGTGACGGGCGCTGTGCCCTTGTCGGCGCCGCCCGGCTGACCCATCACCGTAATGTGGTGGTAGGCACCATACATGGCGGGGCGGATCAAATCGACGGCGCTTGCATCGACACCGATATAGTCCTTGTAGATCTGCTTCTCGTGGATGGCCTTGGTGACCAAGCAGCCGTAGGGGCCCATCATAAAGCGGCCCATCTCGGTGTAGATTGCCACATCGCCCATGCCTGCGGGGACCAGAATCTCGTCGTATGCCGCGTGCACTCCCTCGCCGATGGCGTGAATGTCGTTGGCCTGCTGCTCGGGCAGGTAGGGGATGCCGACGCCGCCGGATAGATTGATGAAGGCGACGTGTGCGCCGGTCTCGCGCTCCAGGCGCACGGCAAGCTCAAAGAGGATGCGCGCGAGCTTGGGGTAGTAGTCGTTGGTGACGGTGTTGCTGGCAAGGAAGGCGTGGATGCCAAAGTCCTCGGCACCCTTGGTCTTGAGCATACGGAAGGCCTCGAAGAGTTGCTCGGTGGTCATGCCGTATTTGGAGTCGCCGGGGTTGTCCATGATGCCGTTGGAGAGCTGGAACAGGCCGCCCGGATTAAAGCGGCAGCTGACCGTCTTGGGGATGGGCCCCGCAACACGCTCAAAGAACTCGATGTGGCTGATGTCGTCAAAGTTGACGATGGCACCCAGCTTGTCGGCGAGCTCAAAGTCCGCAGCAGGCGTGTCGTTGGACGAGAACATGATGTCGTGTCCCGTGATACCCAGCGAGCGGGCGATCATGAGCTCGGTATAGCTCGAGCAATCGCAGCCGCAGCCGTATTCGTTGAGAATGGAGATGAGTGCCGGGTTGGGGTTGGCCTTGACGGCAAAGTATTCCTTAAAGCCCGGGTTCCACGCAAAGGCGTCGCGCACCTCTTGCATGTTGCGGCGGATGCCCGCCTCGTCGTATAGATGAAACGGCGTGGGGAACTGCTCGACGATATGCTCGAGCGTCTCCTTGTCCACAAACGGCTGCTTGGCCGCATATGCCTCGTTGGGGGTCAATGCCATGTCCCGTAAACCTCGCTATCCAGACGGCGCCATCTGCGCATCGAATCCGCATAGCGTGGACCCAATGTCCGGATAGCGCTCCCGCATTGCTGCAGACAGTCCTGTGGGTGTTTCCCACAGGCCCACCAGGTTGTTCGTGCCCGAAAAACCCAGTTCGGCGGGTTTCGCCTCCCCGCGGGGTCAAAGCCTGCCGGCTCACCCGCGGCTCTTCGTGCCCGCGCCTCTATCAAGTGGTAAAGACCCTATCACGTTGCACTTTACCAAACAAGAGTATTCGTATATAACGTTTAAAAAATGCAGGGATATGCTGGAAACATGTGCGCCACAATCCTGTATCACAATAAGTTGCAACAAATGTGCCTCACGAAGGGATCCTCTATGACCGAGCTCCAAGAACTCCGTCGCTATCGCCGCGATCTCCATCGCATTCCGGAGCTCGATTTCGATCTTCCGCAAACCATTGCCTATATCGAGGGCGTGCTGGCACCGCTCACCTGCGAAGTGACCCATCCGTGCCCCAGCTGCGTCTGCGCTTTCTTCGACGCCGGCGTTGATGCCGCGCATGCCACAGCGATTCGCGCCGATATGGATGCGCTGCCCATTGAGGAGGCGACAGGGGCGGCCTTTGCCTCGACCCATCCCGGCAAGATGCACGCTTGCGGACATGACGGTCACATGGCCATGGCACTTGCCGCCGCGACGTATGTCGACCGTACGATTCGCGAGCAGCCGGGTGCCATGAGGCGCAACGTGCTCTTTGTGTTCCAGCCGGCCGAGGAAACGACCGGTGGTGCCAAGACGGTATGCGAGAGCGGCGTGTTCGAGCGCTATGGGGTCGACCGCATTTTTGGCTTCCATGTGTGGCCCGATCTGCCTGCCGGCACGTTGGCGAGCTGTTCCGGTCCGCTGCTGGCGCGTTCGAGCGAGACGCATATCTATATTCACGGTACGAGCATCCATATTGCTAAGACCTATGGCGTGCCGGTCGAGGAGTCGCACGATGCCGCGTTGGCGGCAGCGAAGTTTTTGGTTGCCGAGCGCGAGCTGATGGACGAGCTGGGCACCGACGAGCCCTGTATCGGCAAGTTTGGTCTGCTGCAGGCCGGTACGGTTTGCAACGCGGTGGCGGGGGAGGCCCATGTGGCCGGAAGCCTGCGTGTGTTTACGGACGGCATGTTCGACCGGGCGCGCGAGGGCGTGCGCCGCGTGCTTGATGAGGCATGCGCTGCAACGGGCTGCACGTACGATCTCGACTTTGCCGAGGGCTATCCGCCGGTCGACAACGACCCCGAGTTGTTTGCCAGCGTCGCGCCTGCCTTGCCCGGCCTGCAGCTTGTGGAGGAGCCGCTGTTAATTGCCGAGGACTTTGCTTTCTATCAGCGCCATCTGCCGGGCGTGTTCTTCTTGCTGGGCACGGGTGTGCCGGAGGGTCAAGAAAACCCGATCGACGCAGACGGCTGCCCAGCTTATGCGATGAGCGCCCTTCACACCGATACCATGCTCTTTGACGAGGAAATTTTGCTCAAGGGCCTCGATGTCTACAAACGATTGCTTGGCTTGGAGTGACGATGGAACGACGCCGACAGTCTGCCATATATAGTCCTGGTGGGTGCGGGTGCGGCTTGCTGCTGCTCCCGGTTATTGCTGTGAGCATTGGCCGTTTACCGCAACCTTAGCTGCGAGCTAATGAATTCAAGTTTAATCCTTCCTACGATGTGCTGTGTACCGGCGCGGTAGCCGGATCGTAGGAAGGATGCATAATGAAAAAGCTCGAAAACGAAGTGCTGCTGAGCCGTCGCGCTGCACTTGGCGCATTCGCCACCGTCGCCTTGGGGACTGCCGGTCTTCTTGCCGGTTGTGGTAGCGATAAGGCGACCGTCACCGAGGACGCTGGCGATGGCGACAAGAAGGAAGAGGCGAAGAAGGAAGAGCAGCCTACGACTGACCTGGCGGTTGGCACGACGGTGACCACAGCTGCCGGCCTTTCCGTCGTCGTCGATTCCGTCCAGCCCGGCCTTACAAATTATGACGGTTCGACCATGACGGGCATTCACGTCACGTACGTCAACAATGGCGATGAGGGCGCAGATTACAATATCTACGACTGGAAGGGCGAGGACGCCAACGGCGCCCAACAGAATCAGGGTTACTACAGTGAGGGCTCCGATGAGCTGCAGTCTGGTACCCTTTCCGCCGGTGGCTCCGTGGCGGGCAATATCTACTTTGATGGCGATATCAAGAAGGCACTGTATTTTGCCAACATGTTTGATAAGTCTGCCACTGCAAGCTGGGTGCTGGCCTAGCATGTCGCTACCGTTGCGCCGGATGGGAGGTGAAGTCGTATGCCCGATAAAAAGCTGACCGAGGAGTTGCTCAATGAGCTTCTCGATGCGCCGAACATCGATGGCTATATCAGGGAGCACGACTTTGCCGCCCCGTCGCTTTCGGATTACCTGAAGCAGCTACTGCAGGAAAAGGGCTTGGAGCGCTCGCGCGTGGTTCGTATGGCCGATCTCAATGAGACCTTTGGCTATCAGATCTTTACCGGTGCGCGTCATCCGAGTCGCAATAAGGTACTGCAGATTGCCTTTGCGATGGCGCTGACGCTCAAAGAGACCAACCGTGCGCTGACGGCTGCCGGGGTAAGCGTCCTTAACTGCAAGGACCGCCGCGATGCGATTATCATCTTTTGCATCGATCGCGGGTGCAGCCTCCAAAAGGTCAACGAGGAGCTGTATCGCTTTGGCGAGGAGACGGTGAATTAGCCGCTGATATCCGAGTCGGCGGAGCTGTCGAACAACGATGCAAACGAACGGGGCGCGGATGCCATGGGGTGTCTGCGCCCTGCGCTATGATGGAGGCTATGGATACTCAGACCCAAACATATTCCAATGACGAGCTGACCGCAGCGCTTGCCGAGCACCTGGCGTCGCTCGATCGCGACGACAGCTATCGCGTGGAGCGTGTACTTAAGCGCTCGTCCGTTGAAACAACCGAGCTCGTGTACTTTGAAGGAACCGGCGGTGGTTCGCTCGGTCCCTTTGTCCGTAAACGCATCGATGCTTCGGCTCAAATCGGCGGGGCATACGAGCGTCTGTTTGCCGCTCAGCGGGCAGGCAGGCGTTTTGAGCACCTGCCCAGAATCGTCGATTGTCGTCGTGCGGGCGACGAGCTCAACGTGGTTATGGAATACATCGAAGGGGAGACACTCGGGGCACTGGTGGACCGTCTGGGATCCGCTCCCGATTATGCGCGTGAATTGTATCCTGTCCTTTGCGACGCCGTGGGCGAGCTCCATGCCGGTTTTGCAATGGCGGGGGAGGCTTCGGCGCCGGTGATCCATCGCGACCTCAAGCCGTCGAATATCATCGTGGCAGGTGCCAACTATACGCCTGATGACGGCCTGACGTTTTCATCGCTGGTGATTATCGACTTGGGGATCGCGCGCGTGTGGCGCGATGGCGCCGATGCCGATACTGTCAAGTTTGGGACACGGCCCTATGCGCCTCCCGAGCAGTATGGGTTTGGGCAGACGAGCGTGCGAAGCGACGTCTACGCGCTCGGTGCCCTGCTGTTCTTTTGTTTGACGGGAGTCGACCCTAAACCAGGGCTCGACATGCGCGAGCAATGCGAGGTGCGCGGCATTCCCACTCCACTTGCCGATGTCGTTTGCATGGCGATGGCGCTCGATCCGGCCAAGCGCTTTGCAAGTGCGGAAGCGTTGGGACGGGCGACGCGCGCGGCATACGATCTGAGTCGCCCCGTGCGGCCTCCTGCGCCTGCGCCTGTCCGTACTCCGGTCTTGGAGACGTTGTTGACGCCCCAAAGGCTCCAGAACCCCGCAAGGCTTCCTAGGCCTGCCACCTCCGCTGCATGCGGTCTGCTCTCTCGCGTTCCGGAGTCCCTGGGGCGTATTTGGAATACGCTCGTCTGCTTCTCGCTGCTTGTGTTCTTTGCCGGAAGTCACTTTGCCGTCTTTCAACCCACGGGAGCAAACCAAAGCTACCCGACGTGGCTTCTCATAATCGAGTATTTTTTCTTTGTCGATGGCCTTATGGCGCTTATGCATTTTGCGCTGCTCGATAAGCGCCGTCTTCGTCGGCGATTCGCACTGCTCGACAGCTATCGCGGCAAGAAACTCGCGAAACTCTGGCTCAAGGCATTGGGTGTGCTGCTCCTATGCATGATCGTCATAGTCGCGGTTGCCAATGCGACCGGCGTCGTCGATACCTCCGCTGCCTAAAAGAAAAGGGCCCCATTGGGGCCCTTTGCAGTTGCACTTAGATGCGGTTCATCTGAGCGGCGACTTTGTTGTACCAGTCCTGCCACGTGGGTGGGCAGTACTTTTTGGCCGCAGCCGGGGTAAGGGTGGAGCCGTAGTTGGCGCCCAGATAGGCAACGTGAGCGAAGATGCCCTCGCTCCAGCTGCCAAAGCTGCGCCAACCGCCGCCACGTGCACTCCAGCCCCAGGCGTTGTAAGAATTGGCGCAATAAGCACCCTTGGTGCTCTCGATGCAGGCGATGGCGGGGGACCAACGGGGGTCGACACCGGTATTCCAAGCGGCGACGGCAAAGTTATAGCCCTGGCCTGCCATAGGGGAGCCGGCGAGGTAATTGTCGATGCGGCTCGTCCACTCATTAATGAACGAATCGTAATCGGAACTACCGGTGTTGGCGTTGTTCACCGTGGTGTCGATGGTGGTGTTGGCGTTGGTGGCCTGGCTGCTGGAATTGCTGCCGCTCACGCCCTCGCCCGAGAGCTTCTCGGCGGCAGCGGCCTTATCGGCCTCAAGCTTGGCAAGCTCGGCGGCATTTTCCTGCTCGGCTTTTGCCTGTGCCTCGCTGCGGAGCTGCTGGGCCTGCGCCAGCGCATCCTCGGCGTTTTTCTGCTCTGCCTCAAGCTGAGACTTGGCCTGCTGGAGCTCGGCCTTGTTCTGCTCGAGTTCGGTTTGCATGTTATTGAGCTCTTCGATCTCGTCGACGCTCGAGCTTGTGATCTGGTTGGTGTATTTGCAGGTCGTGATGAATTCACCCAGGCTCTGTGCGTTGACCAGGAAGCTCACGATGGGGTTGGTGCCCTTCTGGTACTTGTACAGATCGCGCATGGCGGTGCATGCCTTTTCCTGCTGATCGGGAAGCTTCGCCTCGATCTTTTCGATACTTGCCTCGTTGGCGTCAATCTGCTTCTGCAGATCGCCGAGCTTGGTACGGGCATCGTTGTAGGCGCTCGTGGCGGCTTCGATCTTCTGCTGGGCGGCGGCAAGCTGATCCTGCGTTGCCTGCGAGGCGGCATACGCCGCGACGGGGGAGAGCATCGGCGTGGCCGTCAACGCAACGGCGAGCGCGGCGCTCGTGATGATACGAGCCGGCTTCGACGCGATGAGCGCTGCGGTGCGATGATTCGAATGCTGCATCCAGTCCCTCTGCAATCAATCGTAGGTTATTGTTCCTCAGGTATTCTACTACTGCTTTCGACCTCAACTTGAACCTTAAAGGTTTTAAAGGGTCAAGTTGAACTTGAGACTTTGGCCTTGACCTGCGGGAATGGTGAATTGTTGAGAAACCATAGAGTTCAACTTTAACGTTACGGGGGCCTGTTTGGGACGGGCTTTGGACTGTGAAGGCTGTCTCAACGTTGGGGTTTGTGGCTATAAGGCCCCATTACGGCGAGCTTGCCCTACTTCGTTGAGCGCCTGGGCGGGGGTGAACGAACAGGTGCCGTCGCCGAGTTTGATTACCCCGATGTTGTCCCCGGCGTGGGCATCGGAGACGAGGCCAAACTGCTCGATGGCGGTATCGTGTCCGCCGGCGACGGGCGTCTTGCGCGTGCCTTTGTGCGCCGATGTATCGATGGAGGTGATGTAGGCGGCACCGTCGTAAGCGTCGTTTGCGGTGCGCAGAGGATCAGTCGCTTGCGCGCGCGGCGCCAACTCGCGTTTTGCGGCATCGAGGATGGGGTTATCGGTTGGAAGGTCCTGGATCACGCGTGCGCCTTTCACTCGGGGGTATCAATATGCTGAACCCTACAACAACGGTGGGTTCATTGCCGCTTGTCATACGGCGGTGAGTGCGGCCTTCATGCTGGATAATTGCGTTGATTGTCATAGATACAGTGGAGCTTTAGGAGGAAACGGTCCGGCACGCTAAAATAAACGGGTTGCATAAAGACCGCCCGTCGTGGGCAGTTCTAGATAGGAAGTTTCCATGGCATTGCAGTTTACAGAGCGCGAGTTTATCCCCGTGCTGCTCGGTGGCGACATCAACGCCTATTCGGTGGCGCGCGCCTTTTACGAGGAGTATCAGGTCAAGAGCCTGGTCTTTGGCAAGTACCAGACCGGTCCTGCGTACCGCAGCCAGATTATCGACTACACGCCCAATGTTGATATCGATACCATGCCGGTCATGATCGAGACCATTAACGGTGTCGCGCAGGCCAATCCCGATAAGAAGATTATTCTCATGGGCTGCGGCGACAACTATGTCGCGCTTGCCGCACAGGCTCAGGATGCCGGCGAGCTTGCCTCAAACGTCATCGCGCCCTATGCGCCCTACAGCATGCTCGAACAGTGCCAGAAGAAGGAAATCTTCTACGAGCTGTGCGAGAAGCACGGTGTTCCCTATCCGCATACGTTTACCTTTACCATGGCCATGCTCAACGCCCAGGGCGAGGCTCCTGCCGAGGTGCTCGACCAGATTGATTTTCCCTTCCCAATGATCCTGAAGCCTTCCGACGGCATCATGTGGTGGGAGCACGAGTTCGAGGGCCAGAAGAAGGCCTACGAGATCGCCGATCGCGCCGAGCTGGAGCAGGTCATTCGCGATGTATATGCGAGTGGCTACACCGATGATCTGATCCTGCAGGATCGCGTGCCCGGCAACGACGAGTACATGCGCGTGCTTACCAGCTATTCCGACCGCAACGGCAAGGTGCGCATGATGTGCCTGGGCCACGTGCTGCTCGAGGAGCACCAGCCTCACGGCGTTGGCAACCACGCCTGCATCATCACCGAGCCCAATGACGAGCTCATGGGCGGCGTGCGCAAGTTGCTCGAGGACCTCAAGTTTACGGGCTTCTCCAACTTTGACGTCAAATACGACGAGCGCGACGGTTCGTTTAAGTTCTTCGACTTCAACACTCGTCAGGGCCGCAGTAACTACTACGTCACCAACAGTGGCTTTAACGTTGCCAAGTACGTAGTGGACGAGTATGTGTACAACCGCCCGTTTGAGCCCGAGTTTGTGACAGCGCAGGACGAGGCGCTGTGGATGGTTGTCCCCATGGGCGTGGTCGATAAATACGTCAAGGATCCCGAGCTGCGCGCTAAGGCGCATCGCCTGGTCAAGGAGGGTAAGGCCGCCGACCCCTCGTTTATGAAGGGCGACTTTGTCTTTAACCGCTGGCTGCGCATGTGGCACACCAAGCTGCGTCACTTTAAGCTGTTTAAGACGTATTACAAATAGGATGAACGTCGCGCCCGCCCGGTTTGTATCGGACGGGCGCGGGTATGATACGCGCAATGGTGCGAGCGTCACCAAGGAGGCGGCGATGGAAAAGCTGGGAGTTATCGGCGGTATGGGCGCCGAGGCCACGTCGTATTACTACGACCAGGTGGTGCGTCACACGGCGGCTGCCCGCGACCAGGAACATATTGACATGGTGGTGCTCTCTAAGTCGACCATGCCCGACCGCACGCTGGCCATTAAGACCGGCGACCATACCGAGCTGCTGGCGACCATGAAGGAATGCGCGCAGGCGCTCGAGACGCTGGGCTGCGCGCACATTGCCATTCCCTGCAACACGTCGCACTACTTTTACGATCAGATTCAGTCGTTTACCAAGGTGCCGATTATTCACATGCCGCGTGAGTCGGTGCGCTATGCCCTGGCGGGCGCGGTGATGGGGGAGTGCGAGTTTGACCCCAACCTGAGCATGCCGTCCGAGCCGGTGCGCAAGATCGGCATCATGGGCACCGACGGCACCGTGGGTGCAGGCGTCTATGGGCGCGAGTGCGAGGCCGCGGGCGTCGAGGTCGTCTATCCCAGCGAGAAGCGCCAGGCCGATGTAATGTCGCTGATTTATGATGATGTGAAGGCCGGACGCGAGCCCGATATGGACAAGTTCGATCGCGTGATGTGGGAGTTTGCCCGCAGCGGCTGCGACCGCGTCATTCTGGCCTGCACGGAGCTTTCGGTGCTGCAAAAGTATCGCGAGATGCCCGAGATCACCCTCGACGCCATGGACGTTTTGGTACGCGAGTCCATCATCCGCAGCGGCGCCCCCTACCGCCTGTAGCCCTCGACCTGCCAAAAAGGGACAGGTTTATTTTGGTAGGTTTTATCTGGGAAAACAGTAAAGGCCTCGGCTCGTTTGTGCGAGCCGGGGCCTTTTGCATTTTGCGGTTGCTGCCAGCGATTGCTAGAACAGGAAGCCGATGGCGATAAGGGCGATGCTGACGATAAGTACGGCAATGTCCAAGCCTTTGATGGGGTAGCGCTTGTACGAGCTCGCACGCGTGCGCAGATAGAAGCCGCGCTGCTCGGCGGCAAGCGCGGTGGCATCGGTCTTGCCCACGCTTGAGATCAATAGCGGCACGCACAGCGGCAGCATGAGCTTGAGTTTCTTGATGGGATTCTTGGTATCGTACTCGACGCCGCGTGCGGTCTGTGCCTCCATGATGGCATTCATCTCTTGGCCAAACACCGGCACAAAGCGCAGCGCCGTGGTAAAGGTAAAGGCGTAGCGATACGGCACGTGCAGCACCTCCACGCAGGCATTGGCAAGGTCGTTGAGCTTGGTCACCATGAGCATCAGGATGAGTGGCAGCGCTACGCCCAACAGGCGCAGACAGGCCTTCGAGCCGGTGATGAGGCCTTCGTCGGTGACGAAGCCCCACACCACGTTGCCATCGCGCATAAAGGCCAGCTGCAGCGCTAACATGATGAGTGCGAGCGGAATCAGCAGCTTGAGCAGCGAGAACAGGCGGTCGACGACGCCGGCGTAGGCTCCCAGCGCGAGCGTAAGCGCCAGAAATCCCAACAGCGCCACGTAGGTGTCGGACAAAAAGATGCCGATGATGATGGCGGCGGCTAGGCCCAGTTTGATGACGGGATTCAGACGATGCAGCAGCGTGTCGCCCGGCATATAGTCGATGACATTAACCACGGCGGACCATCTCCTCGGTAATGCGAACGATATCGGTGACCTCGCTCACCTGTGCAAAGGCGGGCGAGACGGAAGATGCCAGACGGCGTGAGAGTTCAATAACCTGGGGCGGTTCAACATAGGCACGCTGCATGAGCTCGATGTTCGAGAACAGCTCGTGCGTGCGGCCGTGATCGAGGATGCGGCCGTCGGCCATCACCACGATGCGCTCGGCAAAGTCCGAGACGACTTCCATGTCGTGGCAGACCATGATAACGGCGCAGCCGCGCTCGGCCATGGTGCGCACCGTTTCCATCACGGTCATGCACTCGCGGTAGTCCAGGCCACTCGTGGGCTCGTCGAGCACCACGATCTTGGGCTCGACCACCACGACGGAGGCGAGCGCCACCATTTGGCGTTGGCCGCGCGAAAGGGAGAAGGGCGCCTCGTCGGCGGGCAGACCAAAGCGGTCGATGACGAGCTGGGCGCGACGTAGGGCCTCGGCTCGGTCGATGCCGGCAAGCTCCAGGCCAAAGGCGACCTCGTCGAGCACGGTGTCCTTGCAAATCTGGCGGTCGGGGTTTTGGAATAGGGTTGCGACTTCGCGTGCGATGCGGCTCGTGGGAACCGATACCGTGTCCAAGCCCGTAACGCGCACGCTGCCCGATGCAGGCCTAAGCAGACCCGTGAGCAGCTTGGTGAGCGTGGTCTTGCCGGCTCCGTTTTGGCCGACAATGCCCACGAGCTCGCCGGGATAGAGCGTCAGGTTGAGGTCGTGGACGGCGGCGCCACCATGGGGGTAGGAAAACTCAACGTGGTCAAACGTGAGCACCGGCTCGGCGTCTCTCGCATGCGGGCGCAGCGACGGTGCGTGCGGGGAGCCTGCGGGCGCCTGAATGTCGCTGCTTGCATGAGCGGGGTCGACGATGTCCGTAATCAGGCACTCGGCCTCATCAACATCTAAACAGGGAGTGCCACTGGCCAGGCCATCGGCCTCGAGGCTGTTGAAAATGCGCGTGACGCGCGGGCAATCGACACCGATGGCGCGGAGCTTGTCGGTGTGCGCAAAGACCTCATGTGGCTCGCCTTGCAGCGCGATCTGGCCGTGATTGAGCACGAGCACGCGGTTGCAATACTCCGAAAGCAGGGCGACCTTTTGCTCAACGACGACGATGGTGATGCCGAGGTTACGGTTTGCCTCGCGCAGCGTTTCGAAAACCAGTGTGGAGCTGACGGGATCGAGTGCCGCGGTTGGCTCATCGAGCACCAGCACGCGCGGGCGCATGGCGAGGATGGCAGCGATGGCCACCTTTTGCTTTTGGCCGCCCGAGAGGGTGGCTATCTCGCGGTCGCGCAGGTCGCTAATGCCGACGGCCTTAAGCGTCTCGCTCACGCGCTGCTCGATCTGGTCATGCGGAACGCCAAAGTTCTCCAGGCCAAAAAGCATCTCGTCCTCAACGACCGAGGCGACCATCTGCGTGTCGATGTCTTGCAGCACGCTGCCGACGATCTGCGATATGTCGGTGAGCGAGACCTCGCAGGTGTCGTGCCCGTCAACGAACACGGAGCCAAAGAAGGTTCCGCTGTAGTGGTGGGGCACGGCGCCCGACAGGCAGGCGGTAAGTGTTGATTTGCCGGCACCCGAAGGCCCGATGATGCCGATGAAATCTCCCTTGTTCACGCTGAGCGAAACGTGGCTAAGCGCCTGCTCGGCCTGCGTGCCATAGGCGAACGAGACATCGTCGACGTTGATGATCGTTTCCATGGATACCTTTCATAGTCATTGGGGATGTTCTTACATGACTAGTCGTTTAAGGACGTCCCCAATAGCTCGTTGTTTGGGACAGTCTTTGCTGGTGAAGCACGTAGACGGCTTTACGAGGTGCCCCAGGTTGGCGCGAAAGAGGAGCGAAGCGTACTTGGGTACGCGAGCGACGAATGAACGCCAATATGGGGTGGCTCGTAAAGCCGAGCGGGTTAGTTAAGCCTAAGGGCCTTCTGGATGGGCAGATAGAGCGCGCCGACCAGAATGGCGTTGAACACAGCGGTCATGGCGACGACGGGCAGCATAGCTGCGGCGAGTTCGCCCACTACGCCGAGCATGGCCATCTTGATGACCATGAAGATGACGCCCGAGACAAAGGTGGTCACGAACGTAGCGACGATGGCGACGGCAGGCTTAACTTGGCCATCCTTGGCGGCAGTGTTGACAATGACGGCCATAAGCATGGCGGCGATGCCCTCGGCGGCAAAATCGACAAACGGCGAGGTAGTGGTGATCTGGATTACGGCCGCCGAGATGAGACCGATGACGAGTGCCTGACCAATGTTGGGACGAACGACCAGGATGGTGAGGCAGAAGGCCGAGATGATGAACTCGGGGCTAATCATGCCGCCGGAGATACCCGAGATTGCCTTGCCGACGGTAAAGTTGAGGATGAAGCCGGCGGCAAGCAGGATGGCGAGCAGGACAAGGGCGCGAACATCGAGTTTGCCGCAGTCAGTGGTCTGGACGGTGCGGGGCTGGGCGGTGGCGGTGGTGTTCTGAGACATGGTGAAGGTCCTTTCAGAAAGGGGAGTGTAAGAGAAAAGCGGAGGCGCGTGATGCGAATGCGATCGGGCTCGAGATAGAAAAAGGCCCCCGGTCGAAACCGGAGGCCTTCCAATCACCTAGAGCGCAAAAACAGGCGTGAGGGACTCACTGTCGACCGATCGTATTCGCATCACGCCACCACCAGTTGTTGAGGGACGTCATCGTGTTCTTCATGTTGGTGGCTCCTTTCGTGATGCCATGGCGCGGTCGCGCCCAGTTGCTGTTGCGCTGCACTATAGCACAGCGAAGTGTGTGCGGGGAAATCTTTTTTGAAAAGATTTCGGCGACGTTTCCCGCCGATCGAAGGGGCGGGCTGAGCGGGGGGGACCTTGGCCATCCCGCCCGCGCCTTAAGGTGTGGGGTTCTTAGGCCTTCTTGCGACGATAGATCACGAAGCCACAGACACCGATGATGATGGCGCCAACACCCATGGCGGCCATGTTGTTGCCCTTGGACTTCTCCTCGGTGACTGGATGAATATCATACCAATGTGGAATTACTTCTTCCGGCGGTGGATTACGTTAATCGCGTAGCCCACGAGCATGGCCAGAACGATGACGATAAAGCCAAGGATAGGGTTGTCGTTCACGGGGTTCTCCTATTTTCCGAGTGGTGAGAATTCGTCGACGATGAGGTCGAGGCATTGCGGAAGCGCGCGGGCGCCAAAGACACCGGAGTTGCTGGAGATGATCTCGCCATCGAACTGCATACCCAGCGACGGCGTGCAGGTAATCTTGGCTTCCTTGGTCTGGATAATCTTAAACTGCGGGCGGCCGAGCACCTTGCCGGCGGGGTCGAGCGCGGCGGTGATCACCGTGGGGAGCAGCTGCACCGTGCGCACGGGTTCAATAACGACGATGTCGACCATGCCGTCGTTCATGCGGCAGTTGGGGAACAGGTTGATGTCGTTTTGGATGACTGAGGTATTGCCCGCCATGCAGCAGATGCCGTCGAGCTCCTCGACAATGCCGTCGTGTTCAATGGTAAAGTGCGCCACCGTGGGGTTGGGCGTGGCGAGCGCGGAGAGGAAGTAGGCGATCTCGCCAATGTCGTTTTTGGTGGGAGCGGCCTTCATCATGATCTCGGCGTCGAAGCCCGAGCCGGCGATGATGATAAAGCCGTGGCGCTTCTCGTTACCGTTCTCGTCGATCCAAAAGAGCTCACCCATGTCCACCTTGACCGTGCGGCCGGCGCGGCAAGCCTTGGCAAGCGCCGCCGCCTCGGGGGCATTACCGATGTTGTTAAAGAACAGGCAGGCTGTGCCGGAGGGGAAGATGAGCGTAGGGACACCGCACCCGCGCATCTGGTCGAGCACGTTGGAGACGGTGCCGTCGCCGCCCGAAACGACTACGCGGTCGAACTCACGAACGTCTGCTACCGCGTCCTCGGGCTCCATGCCATCGCCGATAAAGCGCATTACGACCTCGTCGCCGCCCTGTGCAAGAGCGTGCGTGAATGCGTAGATTTCATCGGAGCTGGGACCCGATGCCGGGTTGTGGATGATAAGGCAGCGCATACTTACGTTCCCGTTCTGTGACTAACCGAGTATAGTTGTAAGGCAATGACGATATCCTACCCGTGTTTTTCGGGCCTAACCTTATTCGATGGGTTGATATGTACATTTCCACACATCAGGCTCTACTCGACTTTTGTCAGCGCGCTCGTGAGTTCGACGCGATTGCCGTCGATACCGAGTTTTTGCGCGAGCGCACGTTTCATCCGCGCCTGTGCCTGGTTCAGATTGCCACCCCTGCCGAGAGCGTCGCGGTCGATCCTTTGGTGATCGACGACTTATCGCCGCTGGCCGAGCTTATGGCCGACGAGAGCGTGGTCAAGGTCTTCCACGCCTGCTCGCAGGATATGGAGGTCATACTCCACACCGTGGGCGCGCTGCCGCGACCGATTTTTGACACACAGGTCGCCGCCGCCTTTTTGGGCGAGCGCCAGCAGATTTCCTACGGCGCGCTCGTTCAGACGTTCTGCGGCGTATCGCTGCCCAAGACCGAGTCGCTGACCGATTGGTCGCGCCGCCCGCTGAGCGATAAGCAGATTGAGTACGCGATCGATGATGTCAAGTATCTGATCGTCGCCTATACCGAGATGATGAGCCGTTTGCGCGAGCTTGGCCGCGTGGACTGGGTGCTCGACGAGTTGCGCCCGCTGGCAGACGAGTCGCACTACCGCGCCGACCGGCATGAGGCATTCCGCAAGGTCAAGCGCATCAACTCGTGTAGCCGCCATCAGCTGGGCATTGCGCGCGAGCTTGCCGCCTGGCGCGAGGACCGCGCCGAGCGCCGCAACATCCCGCGCAAGTGGGTCATGTCCGACGATACGCTGCTGGCGCTCGTCAAGCGCAATCCTGTGCGCGTTGAGGAGTTCCGCAGCATCCGCGGCACCGATCAACTGGGGGAGCGCGATGTGGACGGCGCGCTCATGGCCATCAAACGCGGCGCGAGCTGCCCGCACGATCGCCTGCCGCTCATGGTGCGCGGACATCGCCAGATCTCTCCGGAGCTGGAGAGCGTGACGGATCTCATGTACGCGCTAATTCGCCTGGTTGCCGAGCGTTCGGGCGTGGCGACCTCGGTCATTGCCTCGCGCGATGACCTAGCCGACTATATTGAGCATCCCGAGCAGAGCCCTTTGCGCGAAGGTTGGCGCTTTGAGCTTGTGGGCTCGCGCCTGGACGATCTGCTCTCGGGCAACATGGGGTTGACGGTGAAGGACGGCAAAATCGAGCTCCTGTAGGTATATGGTTACGCGGTTTTACCAAACCGCGTAACAGCTCGACGCTGCAAACGGCCGAGAGTGGCAATCTGGCGTTCAATCGTCGCTCGCGTACCAAAGTACGCGTCGCTTCTCTTTCACGTCACCTTGCTCGCTCTCGGCCGTTTTCGCTGACATTGCCAAAACATCGATGCTGTCTCGTTGGCTGGGCGAGTGGGTAGAATGCCTCCAACGTGTAACTCGATTCGGAGGAATTCGCATGCCCTATTACTATGGTTATGGCTTTGGCATCGACCCGCTGTACCTGCTGGTCGTCCTTGTTTGTACGGTGCTCGGTCTTGCCGCGCAGAGCTATATCAACTCCACGTACAAGACGTGGTCTAAGGTGCGCTCGGACGGCGACACGGGCGCTGCGGTCGCGCGCCGCATGCTCGATGCAAACGGCTGCAATGCCGTGGGTATCAGGGGCGTCGCCGGCGAGCTCACCGACCACTACAACCCGCAGGATAACAACCTGTATCTGTCGGATGCCAACCGTTCGGGCGGATCGGTCGCAAGCGTTGCCGTCGCCTGCCACGAGGCGGGCCATGCCGCCCAGCGACAAAGCGGCTATGCCATGATGAAGGTGCGCACTGCCCTGGTCCCGGTCGTCAACTTTACCCAGAACACCTGGACGATCGTGCTGCTCTTGGGCCTGTTTATGAACATCGCGGGGCTCACGACCCTCGCGCTGGTCTTCTTCTCGTTTAGTGTGTTGTTCCAGCTGGTTACGCTGCCGGTCGAGATCGATGCCAGTCGCCGCGCCGTGGCGTATATCGAGCAGTCGGGCATGAGTTCCAAGCAGGTCAACGGTGCCAAGAAGGTGCTGACGGCAGCCGCGCTTACCTATGTGGCCGCAGCGCTCACCTCGATCATTCAGCTGCTCTACCTGATGGCTCGCTACAACAGAAACTCCAACCGATAACAAATTGGCTTGACAGGCGCCGCGGGGATTTGTGTCCCCGCGGCGCTGTACTATGTGTTGGACTTGAACTTGCGCAGGGCTGGAGCCTTTGTGCACGATAACGAAAGGAGGCTGCGTGGCAGGCTGGAATCTAACCGGCAATGCTGTTTCCGCCGAGTTTGACGGCTCGGGCGATCGGGAGCGCAAGGAACTCAGCGTGAGCCAGGCGGTGGAGATCGCCGCCGGTGCACTCGATGCTATTCCGCAGCTGAGTGTTTTGGGCGAGGTCACGGGTTTCCGTGGCCCCAATGCCCGAAGCGGCCACTGCTACTTCCAGATTAAGGACGATTCGGCCGCCGTTGACTGCATCATTTGGAAGGGTGCCTATCTCAAGCGCACGTTCGATCTGCGCGACGGCATGCAGGTGAGCTTTAAGGGTAGCTTCAATCTCTATAAGCCCACGGGCCGCATGAGTTTTGTCGCCCGCTCGTTTTCGCTGGCGGGGGAGGGTCTGCTGCGTCAACAAGTGGCGCAACTGGCCGAAAAGCTGAGCCGCGAGGGCCTGATGGACGAAGCGCGCAAGCGCCGCATCCCGGTGTTCTGCTCGCGTGTGGCGGTCGTCACCTCGCTTTCGGGTGCCGTAATCGATGACGTCAAGCGCACATTGCGTCGTCGCAACCCACTCGTCGAGCTCGTTTGCGTGGGTGCCAAGGTTCAAGGCGAGGGTGCGCCGGCAGAGCTTATCGAGGGCTTGCGCCGTGCCGCTTCCATTACGCCGGCGCCTGACTGTATTTTGCTGGTGCGTGGCGGCGGCTCCTTCGAGGACCTCATGACCTTTAACGACGAGGAGCTTGCCCGCGCGGTGGCGGCTTGTCCTGTGCCCGTGGTGACCGGCATTGGCCATGAGCCCGATACCTCGATTTGCGACATGGTGAGCGACCGTCGCGCCTCCACGCCCACGGCGGCGGCAGAATCGGTGGCGCCGGCTATGACGGAGTTGGCCGACGTGCTCGAGACGCGCCATCAGCGCCTGGGCGCCGCGATGGCTTCGATGATCGGGTCGGATCAGGTCGATCTGGAAATGCTCGATCAGCGTGGTCGCCGCGCTTGGGACACCTATACGGCTCGTCTGGGCGACGCGCTCGATGCGGCCGCGTGCCGCCCGTGCCTCAACGATCCAACGTTTATGGTCGAGCGTCGCGAGTCCGAGCTTGCCCTGACGGCCGATCGCCTGTCCGGCGCCATAACGCGTTCGGTTGGGGCCTTCCGCTCCGACTTTGAGCGCCTGCCCGAGCGCTTGATCGCAAGCACCTCGGGGCTCGATGGCAAACGCCATGCGCTCACGCTTGCGAGCTCCCGTCTGGAGCATCAGGGGCGCACGATGCTCAGCAAGCCCGCGTCCGACCTGGGCCGAGCTGCTGCGTCGCTCGATGCCTTGTCGCCGCTCAAGGTGCTTGCCCGCGGTTACTCCATCGCGTACAGCGAGGACGGTGTGGCTACGAGCGCCAAGACCTTTAAGCCGGGCGACGCTATTCGCGTGCGCATGGCGGACGGCAACGTGGCAGCAACCGTCAACGCGGTCGAGTAGACCTCGTTTCACAGTGATAGACCCTTAGGAAAGGAAACAGATATGGCAGAGAAGACCCCGGTCGAGCAGCTTACGTACAAGCAGGCCTCGCAGGAGCTGGAGCTCATCATCCGCAGCCTGGAGTCGGGCGACATGGAGCTCGAGGAGTCGCTCGAGAGCTATACCCGCGGCGTCGAGCTCCTCAAGAGCCTACGCACCCGCCTGTCCGATGCCGAGCAGAAGGTCTCGGTGCTCCTGAAGGACGTCGACGGCAACGACGTGCTCGCCGACGGCGAAGCCGCCAACACCGACGACAACCTTTCGTTCTAACCACCTCGCAGCCTACTTTGGGGTAGTCTTTTTGGGACGGGGCTTTTTTGACTACCCTTGCGCGACGGCTCGCCAGGTGCCTGCGCTTGCGAAAAAGTAGTCAAAAAAGCCCCGTCCCAAAAAGACTACCTTGGTCTGTGAGAAAGGAACCAACCATGTGTGATTGCATCTTCTGCAAAATTGCCAACCACGAGATCCCCTCAACCGTTGTCTATGAGGACGATCAGGTCATCGCCTTCGACGACCTCAACCCCCAGGCGCCGGTCCACACGCTCGTAATCCCCAAGAAGCACTACAGCGACATCGCCGACAACGTACCTGCCGAGACCATGGGCGCCATGGCTCACGCCATCCAGGAGGTCGCTAAGGCCAAGGGCTTGGAGGACGGTTTCCGCGTCATCTCCAACAAGGGCGTCAACGCCGGTCAGACCGTCATGCACTTCCACATGCATGTCCTCGGCGGCAAGAACCTGGGCGAGAACCTCATCTGAGGGCGCTTCTTCCGTGGGATGAGGCGAAAGCTTGGGCATCGATAACTTATATATCAACGCAATAAACCCGAGCGCGAGGGCGTTTGGGTTTATTATTGAAGCGTATGTAACCTGGCGGCGCCACACCGCCTGTTAGTAGGGAGACACATGAACGTTCTGGTCGTCAACGCAGGATCTTCGACCCTTAAGTATCAGGTCATCGATACCAAGTCCCACAAGGTGTCCGCAAAGGGCTCCTGCGAGCGCGTCTGCTTTACCGGCGGTACCTTCACCCACGCTGCCAACGGTTCCAAGAAGGTGACCGAGAACATCGAGTTCCCCGACCACAAGGTCGCCATCGAGGTCGTCCTGAAGGACCTCGAGGCCAACGGCGTCAAGATCGAGGGCATCGGCCACCGTATCGTTCAGGGCGGTTGGTACTTC
Source organism: Collinsella sp. SGI.095 (assembly GCF_050314535.1). Classification (NCBI taxonomy): domain Bacteria; kingdom Bacillati; phylum Actinomycetota; class Coriobacteriia; order Coriobacteriales; family Coriobacteriaceae; genus Collinsella; species Collinsella sp. SGI.095. The sequence continues at coordinate 9,044 of NZ_JBNPNG010000005.1, read as the reverse complement.
GGCGATTCCTCCCTCGTCGACGAGGACGTCCTCGCCAAGATCCGCGAGGTCGCTCCGCTCGCCCCGCTGCACAACAACCCCGAGGCCAACGTTATCGAGTACTGCCTCGAACAGTATCCCGACCTGCCCAACGTCACGGTCTACGACACTGCTTTCCACTTCAACATGCCCGAGGTCGCCAAGACCTACGCCCTGCCCAAGGACGTCTGCGACAAGCTGCACATCCGTAAGTACGGCGCCCACGGCACCAGCTACCGCTACATCTCCAAGAAGGTTGCCGAGATGACCAACGGCGAGGCTCGCAAGGTCGTCGTGTGCCACATCGGTTCCGGCGCTTCCCTGTGCGCTATCGAGGACGGTAAGTGCATGGACACCACCATGGGCTTGACGCCGCTCGACGGTGTCATGATGGGCACCCGCTGCGGCTCCATCGACCCGGCTACCGTGTGCTACCTGCAGCGCGAGGGTGGCTACACCTTCGACGAGGTCGACGAGATGATGAACAAGAAGTCCGGCCTTTTGGCTGTGACCGGCGGCAAGACCAACGACTGCCGCAACGTCGAGGAGCTCGCCGCTGCTGGTGACCCCGAGGCTCAGCTCGCCTTCGATATGTTCGTCTACAAGATTGCCGCCAAGGCTGCCGAGATGGCCACTTCCATGTGCGGTATGGACACCCTGGTCTTTACCGCCGGCATCGGCGAGCACGCTCCGGCCGTTCGCGCCGGCGTGGCCGATCGTCTGGCCTTTATGGGCGTTAAGATGGATCATGCCCGCAACGCCCTGCGTGGCGACGGCGCTTGGTGCCTGTCCGCCAAGGATTCCAAGGTCAAGATCTTCGTCATCCCCACGGACGAGGAGTTCATGATCGCTTCCGACGTCGAGCGCATCGTCAACGGCAAGTAATTGCAAGAGGGGAGGGGCTGGGCGACCGAGCGCCGTTCGGCCCCTCTTTTGCGCTCGTTGGGCGATATGCTGATAGCTATTTATCAAGATATGATAACTTCTTATTAACATGCGGCCGCCTTAAGGGGTCTGCGTCGACCGTATTGCACTGCAAAGGAGTCTCATGAACGTACTTGTTGTCAACGCCGGCAGCTCAAGCCTTAAATATCAGCTTTTGGATACCGATACCCGCGAGGTTTTCGCCAAGGGCAACTGCGAGCGTATCGGATCGGACATGGGCGTCTTTGGCCACTCCGAGAACGGTGGCGCCAAGCAGACCGAGGAGGTCCCTTTCCCCGATCATCGCTCTGCTATCGCTCGTGTGCTCGAGGAGTTTGAGAAGACCGACTTTACGATTGATGGCATTGGGCATCGTATCGTTCAGGGCGGCTGGCACTTCGATGATTCCGCAGTCGTCGACGACGAGGTCATGGCCAAGATTCTTGAGGTGGCACCGCTCGCCCCGCTGCACAATTACGGCGAGGCCGCGGCAATCGAATATTGCCGCGAGAAGTATCCGGAGCTGCCCAACGTGGCCGTCTTCGACACCTCGTTCCACATGACTATGCCCGAGGTCGCCTACACCTACGCGCTGCCCAAGGACGTGTGCGACAAGTACCACGTGCGCAAGTACGGCGCGCACGGTACGAGCCACCGCTACGAGTGGATGATGGCCAAGGAGATCTTGGGCTCGCGTTGCCACCGTCTGCTTTCGTGCCATCTGGGCAACGGTGCTTCGCTCGCCGCCATCGAGGACGGCGTGTGCCGCGACACCACGATGGGCCTCACGCCGCTCGATGGCCTGATGATGGGCACCCGTTGTGGTTCCATTGACCCGGCCACCGTGTGCTACCTCCAGCGCGAGGGCGGCTACAGCTATCAGGAAGTCGATGACATGATGAACAAGCAGTCTGGTCTGCTTGCCATCTCGGGTATCTCCAACGACGCCCGCGATATCCGCACGCGCGCCTCCGAGGGCGATGAGCGCTGCCTGCTCGCCTTCGACATGTTCGCCTACAAGGCCATGCAGCAGGCCGGTTCCATGATCGCATCCATGGCGGGCGTGGACACCATCACCTTTACCGCCGGCATCGGCGAGAACGACTGGTCGATCCGCAAGGCCTTCTGCGACTGCTTTGAGTGGCTGGGCGTGCGCATCGACAACAACAAGAACCGCGAGGCCGTGGGCAACGGCCCGCAGGTCATCAGCGCCGCCGGTTCCGCCGTCACCGTCATGGTCATCCCCACCGACGAGGAATACATGATCGCCCACGACGTCGAGCGTCTGACCGCGAACAACTAGCGTGCCGATTGCATGTAAACGAAAGGCCTCCTGAGCAACAGCTCGGGAGGCTTTTTTTGGAGGGCGGACGGCGGAAACTCCATCCCATTTTGACCGCGGATTTTGGGACACGCTTTCCGGCAGAATGGCCGCCGAGGCCCTATAAGCCTTTCAAATCCAAAGTGACCATATCCGCATCGTTTGCCCCCCAGCAACGGCATCCAATCATTCAGATTCCCAGCCCCTGCTCGTAGCCAAGCCGCCGTCCACTCCAGATCCCCTGAGCACCACGTGGCGGCAGGGACCCTACAGGGTAAAGCTCTGAAAACATTCCGCAGGACGCATGAAACCCCCGCCGCACGAAGTGCGCAGCGGGGGTTTCATGCATGTCCGAGGACGTTTTCAGAGCTTTACCCTGTAGGGTCCCGAGGGGATATGTCCGCTACTCAGCCATCTGAGCCTGGACGGCGGTGATGGCCACGACACCCACGATGTCGTCGGCAGAGCAGCCGCGCGAAAGGTCGTTAACCGGCTTGGCGATGCCCTGCAGGATGGGGCCGTAGGCGTCGGCGCCGGCGAAGCGCTGGACCAGCTTGTAGCCGATGTTGCCGGCCTCGAGGTCGGGAAACACGAGCACGTTGGCCTTGCCGGCAACGGAGGAGCCGGGAGCCTTGAGCTGGGCGACGTTGGGGACGATGGCGGCGTCGAGCTGCAGGTCGCCATCGATGGCGAGCTCGGGAGCCTTCTCCTTGCAGAACTTCACGGCCTCCTGGACCTTCTTGGCGACTTCGCCGCCGGCGGAACCCATGGTGGAGTAGGAGAGCATAGCCACGTGCGGCTCAACGTTGCCCATGAAGGTGGACCAGGAGTGAGCGGAGGCGATGGCGATCTCGGAGAGCTCATCGGAGGACGGGTTGATGTTGAGGCCGCAGTCGGCGAAGATCAGCGTGCCGTCGGTGCCGAACTGCGGGGTGTCGGTGCACATCACAAAGAAGGCCGAGACCAGCTTGGTGCCCGGGGCGGTCTTGAGGATCTGCAGCGCGGGGCGCAGGGTGTCAGCGGTGGAGTGGCAGGCGCCGGAGACCAGACCATCGGCATCGCCCATCTTGACCATCATGGTGCCAAAGTAGGTGGCGTCCATCACCTGGGCGCGAGCCTGCTCGATGGTGACGCCCTTCTTGGCGCGGAGCTCGGCAAACTTCTGCGCGTACTCCTCGTGCTTCTCGGCATTGCGCGGGTCGATGACGGTAGCGCCGGGAACGTTGATCTCGTCGGGGTTGCCCAAGATGACGATCTTTGCCAAGCCCTCCTCGATGATCTTGGTAGCTGCGATGATGGTGCGCGGATCTTCGCCCTCGGGCAGGACGATCGTCTTAAGGTCGGCCTTGGCGGCAGACTTCATACGGTTTAGGAAATCGCTCATGTTACTCCTTACAAGCGTTTCGCTAAGCTCCAGGCGCCCGGCTGTCCACGAATAAACCCGCTGCTAGCGGGTTTACCTTTCAAATATGTATGCCGGGGTGCTTGAGCTTTCCTTGTGTGGCAAGCTCATTATAGGACGCATTAGCGCTATAATCGCTCTGATAAATATGTCTCGAAGAATGTTCGAGAAAAGCCCAGCTAACGAGCCCGTGGCTTTTGACAAGGAGTATCGATGCAGATTACCTCAGGCCTGCCTGAAGGCTTTAACGCCGGCGCATACGACATGATTGTCGTCGGTGCCGGGTATGCCGGTGCCGTTTGTGCCCGCCGTCTTGCCGAGACCATCGGCTATCGCGTTGCCGTTTTGGAGCGCCGTGGCCACATTGCGGGCAATGCTTACGACTGCTTTGATGAGGCCGGGATCCTGGTCCACGAGTATGGTCCGCACATTTACCATACCTTTAACGAGCGCGTCCACAATTTTCTGTCGCGCTTTACCAAGTGGACGGACTACCAGCACAAGGTGCTCGCCAACATCAACGGCACCCTTATGCCCGTGCCCTTTAACCACGCGAGCCTCAAGCTCGCCTTTGGCGATGAGCGCGGCGAGGAGCTGTATCAGAAGCTCGTGGAGACCTTTGGCAAGGACGTCAAGGTGCCCATCATGGAGCTGCGCAAGAAGAACGACCCGGATCTTGCCGAGGTCGCCGATTACGTCTACGAGAACGTCTTTTTGCATTACACCATGAAGCAGTGGGGCCAGACGCCCGACCAGATCGATCCCTCGATCACCGGCCGCGTTCCCGTCTTTGTGGGCGACGATGACCGCTATTTCCCGCAGGCTCCCTTCCAGGGCATGCCGCAGGACGGCTATACCGCGTTGTTCGAGCATATGCTCGACCACGATCTGATTGATGTGTTCTGCGACGTGGACGCCCGCGACCTCTTTGAGATTGACGAGACCACCGTCAAGATCGACGGCAAGGTCTATGGCGGCGAGATCGTCTACACCGGTCCGCTCGACGAGCTGTTCAACCTCGACTTGGGCGCTCTGCCGTACCGTACGATCGACATGAAGTTCGAGACGCTCGATATGGACCAGTTCCAGCCCGTGGGCACCGTCAATTACACCACGAGCGAGGATTACACGCGTATCACCGAGTTCAAGAACATGACTGGTCAGGTCCTGCCCGGCAAGACCACCATCATGAAGGAGTATTCCAAGTCCTATACGCCCGGCTCGGGCGAGACGCCCTATTACGCCATTCTGGAGCCCAAGAACCGCGAGCTCTATGAGCGCTATCTTGAGCGCGTCCAGAACCTGACGAACTTCCACCCGGTGGGTCGCCTGGCCGAGTATCGTTACTACGATATGGATGCCGTGACCAACTCTGCCCTCGATCTTTCGGATGAGATTATCGCCTGCCATGCATAAAGTCATATCATTCGGTATTCCCTCGTATAACGCCGCCAAGGACATGGACCATTGCATCACCTCCATTCTGGAGGGGAGCGATTACGCCACCGATATCGAGATCATCATCGTCGATGACGGTTCCAAGGACGAGACGGCAGCTAAGGCCGATGAGTGGGAGGCGCGTTACCCCGGTATCATCCGCGCGGTGCATCAGGAGAACGGCGGTCACGGCATGGCCGTCCTCTCGGGCCTGCGCGAGGCACAGGGCACCTACTACAAGGTCGTCGACTCGGATGACTGGCTCGACGGTGCGGCGCTTTCGACCATGCTTTCGATTCTGCGTGGCTTTGAGGAGCGCGACCAGCGCGTCGATCTGTTTATCTCGAACTATGTGTACGAGAAGGTTTACGAGGGTACGCATACCGCTATCGGTTACAAGTTTGCCCTGCCGCGCAAAAAGATCTTTACCTGGGACCAGATTGGCCATTTCCGTCCGGACCAGAATTTGCTCATGCACAGCCTGTGTTATCGCACGGATGTGCTGCGCGCGTCCAATCTGCCTATGCCGCCGCACACGTTCTATGTCGACAATATCTACGCCTATGTGCCGCTGCCGCGCTGCAAGACCATGTACTACGCCGACATCGACCTCTATCGTTATTTTATCGGTCGCGAGGGCCAGAGCGTCAACGAGGCCACGATGGTCAAACGTCTGGACCAGCAGTTTCGCGTGACGCGCATTATGATGGAGTCGTTCCATCTGTACAGCGATGTCGAGTCGTCGCGTCTGCGCGCGTACATGATGGGCTATTTCACCATGATGATGGCAATTTGTTCGGTGCTTACCAAGCTTTCCGATGAGGATTGCGCCGACGAGCGCCTGACGACATTGTGGAGTGATTTGAAGGCCTACGACGAGCGTATGTATCGTCGTGCACGCTACGGTGTAGTCGGCTTCTTTACCAACCTGCACGGGCGGGCTGGAGACAAAACCACACTCGGCCTATACCGTCTTGCCTCAAAGATCTTCAAATTCAACTAGCTGTTGAGTAATCGCTGCTGATAGGTTGACTGGGCCCCTTGGCCTTTAGTTTGCTACTGCGAACAGTCCTGCTCGCACGGAAAGCACATTAAGTGCTTTCCGGCTCGTGCGGAACTTGTATCAAACTAAAGGCCAAGGGGCCTTTGCTATAAGAATCGTTTGTCAGGCTGCCTGAATTTGAAGATCTTGGACGCGCGGTACACAGGGGCCTGGGCTGAAAGAGAACTTGTTGAGTAGGTTGCCCGGTTGGTCTTGGTTATGTTTGTCGCGAGTTCCGCACGAGCCGAAGAGCACTTAATGTGCTCTTCGTGCGAGCCAGGACTGTAGAGCAGCAAACATAACCAAGACCAACCGGGCAACCGGACGAGCTAGTTTACTTCGCGACGCCGGGGATGCCGTGGGATGTTTTGGCGGTTTTGGCTCCGTTTACGATGGCGGTTTCCAGGGCCCTTACGGCGAGCATGCCCAGCAGGTCTAGGGGAACGGCGGCGCTTGCCTGGCTGCCCAGCTTGCCGCTGGCAAGGGTGTAGATGGTGTCACCGTCGTTGGTGGTGTGTGTGGGGCGGATGGCGTGTGCATAGGCGTCTGCGGCCATCTGGGAGACCTTGGTGGCCTGGGCCTTAGTGAGCTCCACGTTGGTGACGATGCAGCTGATGGTGGTGTTGGTGCGGTCGAGTGGCATTTTCATAGAGCCGGCGGCGGCAAGGGCGGCGAGCTCCATGTCGACGATCTGGTCGCTATCGGCTGCGGCGCGCATGCCGGCCACCCACTCGCCGGTGGTTGGGTCGACCACGTTGCCACAGGCGTTGACCGAGACCACGGCCCCCACCTTGACGGTGCCCAGTGCCACGGCAGCAGCTCCCAGGCCAGCCTTCATGCAGGTGGCGGGGCCCATGAGCTTGCCTACGGTGGCGCCGGTGCCGGCACCTACATTGCCCTGCTCGAGTGTGGTGGGGGTATGGTCGAGCGCCTCGCGCACGGCGGCGATACCGGCCTCAATGTCGGGACGCACGGTGGGATCGCCAAAGGCGAGGTCGAAGATGCAGCTGGAGCACACGATGGGCACCTGCGTGGGGCCGACGGGCAGGCCGATGCCGCGGCTCTCGAGTTCGCGGGCCACGCCGCTTGCCGCCTCGAGACCAAAGGCCGAGCCGCCCGAAAGGCAGACGGCGTGGACCTTATCGACGGTGTTCTCGGGACGCAGCAGATCGGTCTCGCGCGAAGCGGGAGCGCCACCACGTACGTCAACGCCGCCGGTGGCACCCTCGGGCGCCACGATTACGGTGCAGCCGGTGCCGGCCTCCCCGTCTGTATAGTTGCCAAAGCAAAAGCCATCGACATCGCAAACGTCAATGGCTTCGAGCAGTGTGTCCATGTTTTCTCCTATCGGTTTTCCGCCGGGCCTTATGCTCGGTCGGGATCCGTGCGGTACGGCAAAATTGTAGGCGCCGGGGGATACCCAGCGCCAGATGCAATTACGAGAGTTTTTGAATCGCGCGTGCGACGCGAGCGATGGGTAAGCCCACCACGTTGTAGAAGTCGCCCGCAATGTCATGCACGAGCATGCGGCCGCCTGTGCCCTGGATACCGTAGGCTCCGGCCTTGTCCATGGGTTCGCCGGAGGCAACATAGTGCCCGATCTGCTCCTCGGTAAGCTCATAGAACGTCACGTCGGTCACATCGACAAACGACAGACTTTCGGCGGCATGCGGAGCTGCAGCGTCGCCGGCTTTAACGATGCAGACGCCGGTTGCCACCTGGTGCGTGCGGCCCGAAAGCTCGCGGAGCATGGTGCGTGCCTCGTTCTCGTCTGCCGGCTTGCCCAAAATTTGCCCGTCAAAGGTGACAATGGTATCGGCTGCGACAGTCAGTTCGTTGGGTTCGGCGTGCTCGGAGGCAACGGCAGCGGCTTTGGCGCGTGCCAAGCGTTCGACAAGCGTAAGCGGAGCTTCGCCATCAAAAGGTGTTTCGTCGATATCTGCGGGAATTACGCGAACGTCATAGCCCGCCTTGCGCATCAGCTCTATGCGGCGCGGCGATTGCGAAGCCAAAATCATAGCTGGATACCCTCGGCAACCTTCTCGACGGCCTTGTCGCCGGCGAGTGTGCGCAGCAGCTCCAAGGCAAAGGGAAGTGACTGTGCCATGCCGCTGGCAGTGATGATGTTGCCGTCTTGCGTGACCTTCTCGCCGGTATAAGCACCCTCGGGGAAGCTCTTCTCAAAGCCGGGGAAGCACGTGGCTCGGCGTCCCTCGAGCAGACCAAGCTCGCCCAGGATAAACGGGGCGGCGCAGATGGCGGCAACGTGCTTGGTTGCGGCGAACTCGCAGACTACATCGCAGACACGCTGGTCGGCGCGCAAGTTGGTGGCTCCGGGCAGGCCGCCGGGCAGCACGATGCAGTCGTACTCCTCAAAGTTGATCTCATCAAAGAGCGCATCGCAGGTCACGGGAATCTGCAGCGAGCTCACGACCTCGCGTGTGGGCATGATCGAGACGAGCGTGGCGCGCACGCCGCCGCGACGCATGACATCGACCATGGTCAGGCATTCAATAGTTTCAAAGCCATCGGCGGCGAGAACGGCAACGCTGGGCATGAGAGTTCCTTTCGTAAGGCGGCATACAATTAGCCGTCTTATACCCCGAAGACCTATGCTTGCCACGCTCGATTTCCCAATGTTTAAAAAGGGACGGGGCTATTTTAGCTACCCTCACCCATCCTCAACAATCTCGATCTGTAACATCTAGGCCCACTTTTGACCCCTAACTGTTACAGATCAAGACAAACGGAAACCGCCCCGACAAAACGTCTAAATCTGTAACATCTACGGACCAAAACCGGGTCTTACTGTTACAGATCGAGACAGTCCCCAACGCACCGCCCCGTTCGGGGAACGACCGCCACAGGTACGGCGGGCAGAGACTCACTTTTTTCCTCGG